>NZ_JXLL01000002.1 GCF_001316435.1 Caloranaerobacter sp. TR13 | reverse complement strand
TGGAGGCGGCACCCAGATTCGAACTGGGGAATAAAGGATTTGCAGTCCTCTGCCTTACCACTTGGCTATGCCGCCATATATGGAGCGGAAGACGGGATTCGAACCCGCGACCCTCGCCTTGGCAAGGCGATGCTCTACCACTGAGCCACTTCCGCTTATTTGATTTTTTGGTGCCCAGAGGCGGAATCGAACCACCGACACGGGGATTTTCAGTCCCCTGCTCTACCGACTGAGCTATCTGGGCATCCTTAGAATACTAAGTTGCAAACTATGCTAGTGGGTGTTTCCTCAGCGACAAGAGTTAGTATACAATATTTTTTTTCTAAAGTCAATAGCTTTTTATAAATTTAGTACTTAATTAGTTTAAATTATATTTTACTTTTTCCTGCTTCCTTTAATAATCTCTCTAAATCTTGCTTGTCAAAATGATATTTTGTATTGCAGAAATGACAAACTAACTCTGCTTTACCATCTTCTTTAATTATTTTTTCTAATTCTTCTTTTCCAACACTTACAAGAGCTTCTTCTAGCCTCTCTCTTGAACAGTCACAAACAAAGTTAATATCTTTTTTTTCTAAAATTCCCATTTCAAATTCACCAAAAATATGGTCTAAAATATCTTCTGGTGTATAACCTTTATCTATTAATCTTGATATTGGTTCAACATTATTTAATTTATGTTCTAATTTCGTAATAACCTCCTCAGATGCACCAGGTAACACTTGTAAAATAAAGCCTCCAGATGATTTTACACTTAAATCTCTATCAACAAGCACACCCAATGCTACTGCAGAAGGCTGCTGCTCTGAATATGCAAAATAGTGTGTCAAATCTTCTGCAATTTCTCCAGTTACAAGACCAGATTGACCAATATAAGGTTCTTTTAGTCCTAAATCTTTAATCACTATAACCTTTCCTTCTCTACCTACAGCCATACCTACATTAAGTTTGCCATCTTCTCTTAGCGGCATATCAACATCAGGATTACTGATATAACCTTTAACTTCTCCTTTACTATTTGCTACTGCTAGAATAGATTTTATTGGTCCGTTGCCTTTTATATGAAGTGATACTTTATCTTTATCTCCTTTAAGCATAACTCCCATTATTGACGCAGCAGTTAAAACTCTGCCTAAAGCAGCTGTTGCTGTTGGTGCAGTCTTATGTATTTGTCTTGCCTTTTCTACAATGTTTGTAGTTGCCGCTATAAAAACTCTTATACTTCCTTCTTTATCAATCGCTCTTACAATATAATCCTTCATAGAACTTCATTCCTTTCTAGCTCTATTTTAAAATCTATCAGTCTTTTAATCTAATTATATAAATTTCTTTTTATATATTAATTTTATTAATTAGCAGATGTCAACCTAAAAATACATTAAAAAACAACTTAATCATTTTAAATTTAAAAATCAAAAAAGCCCCTAAACAGGGGCTTAACTGCTACAATGTTAGGAAACCTTATAGTTTAGTAACATTAGTAGCTTGAGGTCCTTTTTCTCCTTGAACTACCTCAAATTCAACTTTTTGTCCTTCTTCAAGAGTTTTGAACCCATCAGTTTTGATTGCTGAGTAATGTACAAATACATCCCCACCATTGTCTCTTGTGATGAATCCATAACCTTTAGTTGAATTGAACCACTTAACTGTACCTTTTTCCATTAAAAACATTCCTCCAATACTAATATTAAATAACAGATGTTGTATGTATTTCAACATCATACTAATTTTAACACAAAAATTTTACATTGTCAAATAAAATCGTTTGTTTTTGATAAATTTCTCCAAATATTATTTACTGGCAACAAAATGTATTCTCTCACTCTCATCATTTGGCTTGTCAAACGTAAAGCTCTCATAATAATCAATATTTTTAAAGTTAGCTTCTTTTAATGCATTCACTACTTCATCTACTGAATATGCTTTTTGAATTTGACTCTCATCAAATCTAATATATTTGTCACCTCGCTTTACAAAAAAAGTGAGATACATTTCACATATATTATTATACCCATCAAAATAGTTTTCCCATGCATAGAAAATATTACCTTTTTCTTCAACAAAAGTATTGTTACCTATAATTTCATGAAGTTTATAATAAGAACTTATATCAAAAATAAAAATTCCTTCTTGTTCAAGATGTAAATTAACTCTCTTAAAAACATTTACTAAATCTTCATATTCGGTAATATAATTAATTCCGTCACAAACACTGATAATCATATCGAACTTCTTATTAAAATCAAACAAACGCATATCCTGTTTTAAAATTGTTACATTTCTATACATATTAAGCTTGTTATATGCCACAGAAAGCATATCTTCTGATAAATCAAAACAAGTAACATCATAACCACTATCACACAAATACCTAGTAAAATTCCCTGTTCCACAAGCAAGCTCAAGAACCTTTTTAGGGGTAATTTCTAGTTTCTTTAATATCCTCAATATATACTCAAACCATTTTTTATAATCCACATCATCCATCAACTTATCATACAAATATGCAAAGTCCTTATAACTATGCATAATATCCCCCCTTTTTAGAGTCATAAATATATTGTATTACAATTCTTTCTCCTTTTCTAGCTTACGTTTCATTAATTTCTTTTTTACTGTAATCATTCCTCCTATCCGACCTGTTTCCTTAGCTGTTAACCCCGCCCACCCAACTTTTTTTATTTTCTCTAATAACCCTAATTCTCTAGCTATTTCATATTTTAATTTATCCTCTAAAGTTTCTATTTTTTTCTTCTTTCTTGTTTTGCTCACATCGACCCCTCCTTAGTGTCTATTATGTGGATATTTTTGAATAATATTCTAAATTATATCATGATAAATTTTTTGAAAATTAGAACTTTAATATTTTCTCTTGATTTATATATATAAAAGTGTTAAACTTGTCGTTGTCGGAAAAAGTACTACTTTCCCACTCCCCCTTTTATATAAATTTTTATTAAATAAGGACCTACTCCCCCCAAGTAGGTCCTTAAACTTTTTTGTATTTATTTTTAGTAAACTATAGGAAATTATAATAAAATCTTTTAATAAATATTTTTTTCTAAACACTAAAATTCAAAACATTAATTATAATATATATTATTAAAATTACAATTAGAGGTATACTTTCAACAAAAGTTAACATGCTTTTCTTATAATCTTCATTATAAATACTTATATAATTATCCGAACTTGGCATTTTTTTAAGAAGCATAACAACTATAGTCCCAGCAACTAACGAAATAGCTCCCAAAAAAATTGCTCCGTAAATTAAAGTCTTAGTATATGATATATCTAAAGTTACATTGCTTGGCGTAGTATTACCTGTATTAAATTTATTTACAATAAAACCTAAAAATAAAGCCAACGCATTATTTGTAAAATGAGCCAACATAGATGCATAAAGTGAATCCGTTTTATAAACTATAAATCCAAATAATAAACCTAAAAAAATCGGTCCTAATAAATTCTGTATATTAAAATGAAATAATCCGAATAAAACAGCAGAAAAAATAATAGCTTTCCATTTTCCTAATTTTTCATATCCTTTCATTATTAATCCTCTAAACATTACTTCTTCACAAATACCAGCTGATAATGCTACAACAAAAAAACCTTTTAATAGTTCTATTTCATTATTTGGAATTGGTATAGGTGGAGGTTTAACTTCTCCAAAAAAACTTAGAAAAATCATAACTATCAAATTCAAAAATGCACCAATCGGATATGATAAGATTACAATAATAGGTATTAATAGTATCTGTTTTAAAGAAAGTTTATTAAGTCTAAGCACTTTTCTTAACGATTGTCTTTTAATTTTTAAATAAATCAATGCAGGCAATAAAATAATAATATATTCTGTAATTATCAACCCTTTATAAATATCCCATCTCTGTACCAATGAACCTATTGTAAGTAAAATTATTCCTATTAATAGATAGAACAAGTTAGTCCCTAAAATATTCAGCTTTGATTCAACATTTAATTCATTATTCATTAATTGACCCCCTTAATATTAATAATCACTTATAACACCAAAATATTTGCATATTTTCAAATAAGTATCTAATCCTATTTTTAAAATCTCCTCATCAAAATTAAAATAACAACTGTGTAAAGGATGTATGAATCCTTTTCTTTCATTTCTTGAACCCAACATAAAGAAAAGACCTGGTATTTCTCTTTGATAATATGAAAAGTCTTCAGAAATCATCATAGGTTTAATTATTTTAATTTCATCCTTAAATAAATCCTTAATAATCTCAAATAGTTTATAGTCATTTACGACTGGCGGATACATATCCCTTATTTCCATACAAATATTAACATTAAACATTTTTTCTAGTCCAAAATTAATTTCTACCATTCTCTTTTTAATTTTATTATATACTTCTGTATTAAATGCTCTTATTGTACCTTCCAGTCTTACATTATCAGCAATAATATTTCTTGCTTTTCCACCTTCAATTTTACCTATCGTCAACACACATCCTTCAATAGGTTCAATATTCCTACTAATTATACTTTGATAGCTACTTACTAATTGAGAAGCAACATATATGCTATCTATAGCTGTATGTGGCATCGCTCCATGTCCACCCTTAGATGTAATCTTAATATCAAACTCTCCAGTTTGTGCCATCATTGGTCCTGGAGTTATTCCTATTTTTCCTTGCTCTAAATCTGGTAATATATGAAGCCCAAAAATATATTCTACATTGTATTTTTCTAAAATACCTTCATTTACAATTATTTCAGCTCCTCCCGGTCCCTCTTCAGCTGGCTGAAATAAAAGTATTATATCTCTTTCAAGTTCAAAATCTGATAAATAACTTGCTAATCCCAACAAAATTGCCATATGGCCATCATGGCCGCAAGCATGCATCATTCCATTTTCATTTGAAGAATAATTCACACCTGTTTGTTCATTAACTCTTAGCCCATCCATATCTGCTCTAAATGCTATTGCTTTTTTAAAAACTCTCCCTTTTTTATAAGCTACTATACCAGTTCCAGCAACTTTTTCGATAATATATCCATATTTTTCAAGCTTTTCTATTATATAATTAGAAGTTTTATGCTCATTAAGTCCAGTCTCTGGTATTTTGTGTAGCTCTCTCCTTATTGCTTTCATTTCTTCACCAATTACATTTAATCTATTTGACATCTCATCCCTCCACATCCTACATTCTATAACCATTTTATATTTTTTATTTACTCAATTCAAATAGTTCTATTTATTAAGCACTTAATCTGTTATAAAATAATATTATAATAATAATAACACTTTTTACTTCCTAATTATTATTTAATAAATCTATTTTAGAGGTGATTTTATGAAAAAACTTAACATTGCCATAGTAGGCGCAACAGGTATGGTTGGAAGAACCTTTATCAAAATATTAGAAGAAAGAAATTTTCCAGTAAAAAATCTTTACTTATTTGCTTCCTCCAAATCCAAAGGTACAAAACTTAAATTTAGAGACAAAGAATACACTGTTCAAGAATTAACAAAAGATTCTTTCAATGACAATATAGATATAGCATTGTTTTCAGCAGGCAGCGAAGTTAGTAAAAATTTTGCACCTATAGCTAAAGAAAAAGGAGTCATTGTAGTTGATAACAGTAGTGCTTGGAGAATGCACAAAGAAGTTCCTCTAATAGTTCCTGAAGTAAATCCAAATGATATAAGTTGGCACCAAGGAATTATTGCTAATCCAAATTGTTCAACTATACAATGTGTAGTACCACTAAAGCCACTACATGATGCTTTTAAAATAAAAAGAATTGTGTATTCTACTTATCAAGCAGTTTCTGGATCTGGTCTAGGTGGAATTAAAGATCTGGATATGGGACTTGAAGGCAAAAAACCTAAAAAATATCCTCATCCTATCGCATTTAACTGTCTACCTCACATCGATGTATTTCTAGAAAATGGTTATACTAAAGAAGAAATAAAAATGATAGAAGAAACTAAAAAAATATTAAATGATTACAACTTAAAAATTACAGCTACTACTGTCAGAATACCAGTAAGATATGGACACAGTGTATCAGTTAACTTAGAATTCGAAAATTCATTTAAGTTAGATGAAATTTATGAAATACTTAGAGAAGCAAAAGGAGTAATTATACAAGATGATGTAAATAATAATGTTTATCCTATGCCTATAAATGCCGAGGGAACAGATGAAGTATATGTTGGTAGAATAAGAAGAGACTTTAGTGTTGAAAACGGTATTAACTTGTGGGTAGTTGCTGACAATATCAGAAAAGGAGCAGCTACAAATACAGTACAAATCGCTGAATTACTTATCAATCAACTTTAATGTTTAAATAAAAATTTAAATTAAAATTTAGGGGGGTATATTATGACTTTATTCACAGGCTCTGGTGTTGCTTTAGTTACACCTTATAAAAATGGCCAGATTGATTTTGACAAACTTGGTGAGTTAATAGAATGGCATATTGACAACCATACAGATGCAATAATTATATGCGGTACTACAGGAGAAGCTTCAACTATGACTGATGAAGAACAAAAACAGACAATAAAATTCGCAGTTGAAAAAGTTAATAAAAGAATACCTGTTATAGCTGGTACAGGCAGCAATAATACTAAACATGCAATCGAACTTAGTATTTATGCTGAAAAGGTTGGAGCAGATGGACTTTTAATTGTCACTCCATATTATAATAAAACTACACAAGAAGGTTTAATCAAGCATTACTTAACTATTGCCGATGAAGTTAATATTCCTATCATTGTATATAATGTTCCAGGTAGAACTGGTTTAAACATTAAACCAAATACATTAGCTAAGCTTTCAGAACATCCAAATATTAAAGCTGTAAAAGAAGCTAGCGGCAATATAAGTCAAGTTGCAGAAATAGCTAGATTATGTCCTGAAGATTTCTATATTTATTCTGGAAATGATGATATGGTAGTACCTTTACTATCTCTTGGAGGAAAAGGAGTAATTTCTGTAGTAGCTAACATCTTACCTAAAGATACTCACGATATGGTTATGTATTACCTTAATGGAGATATCGATAACGCAAGAAAACTTCAGCTAAAAATGAAAGGATTAATAGATGCATTATTTATAGAAACGAACCCAATACCAGTTAAAACTGCAATGAATCTTCTAGGAATGGATGTAGGTGAATTAAGATTACCACTTACTACTATGTCTGAAGACAATCTACAAAAACTAATCAAAGAAATGAAAAACTACGGTCTATCTCCAAGGAGGTAATTTTTATGAAAATAATCATTAATGGATGTAATGGTAAAATGGGTCAGGTTCTTACAAAGCAAATTGAAAATGACCCTGATTTAGAGATAGTAGCTGGCATTGACAGAGCTCCAAATAAATATAAAAATAAATATCCTGTTTATAAAGATATTTTTGAATTCAAAGGAGAGGCTAATGTAGTAATTGATTTTTCAAACCCTTACTACCTTCCTGGCTTGTTAGACTATTGCGTGGAAAAAAATCTACCAATTGTTATTGCAACAACTGGTTTTTCTAATAAAGATTATAAAGATATAGAAAAATCATCTAAAAAAATACCTATATTCTACTCTTCCAATATGTCTTTAGGAGTAAATGTTCTAATTAAACTTGTCAAAGAAGCAGCTAGAGTTTTAGCAGAATCTTTCGATATAGAAATTATAGAGAAGCATCATAATAATAAAGTAGATGCTCCAAGTGGAACAGCTTATATGATAGCTAACAAAATTAATGAAGAGTTAAATAATTCTAAAGAATACGTATTTGGAAGATACACAAAAAAAGAAAAAAGAAATAAAAATGAAATCGGAATTCATGCAATAAGAGGAGGTACTATCGTAGGGGAACATTCCGTAATTTTTGCTGGTTTAGATGAAATAATAGAAATAAAGCATACAGCAATGTCAAAAAATATTTTTGCTATAGGAGCTATTAAAGCAGCAAAGTTTATAGCAAATAAAGAAAAAGGACTTTACTCTATGGATGACTTAGTAATAACTTGAAAAAAATATATAGAAAGGATTGGAAACTAATGAATAACACAAATAAAAAAACTTCAAAATTTGATTTAACAAATCCTTACGAAATAGCTAAATTCATTAAAGAAGCAAAAAAAGTTACACCTATAAAAGCTTTCTTGAAAGGTAATATGAACAAAATCGATTTTAATAACTTAAAAAACTTTGGAGATGATAATTTCAGAATTGTATTCTGCGATTACGAAGAAATATTACCTATTTTAGAAAAATATAAAGAATATATTCAAGATTACCACATTGAATCAGATAGACGTAATTCAGCAATTCCTCTTTTAGATACAAAAACTATTCAAGCAAGAATCGAACCAGGAGCTATAATCAGAGATAAAGTATACATAGGAAAAAACGCTGTAATTATGATGGGAGCAGTAATCAATATAGGTGCAGAAATTGGCGAAAATTCTATGATTGATATGAATGCTGTTGTAGGTGCAAGAGGAATAATAGGTAAAAACGTACATGTAGGTGCAGGTGCTGTAATAGCCGGTGTACTTGAACCACCTAGCAAAACACCAGTAATTATTGAAGATGATGTCTTAATAGGTGCTAACGCAGTTATTTTAGAAGGAGTTAAAATAGGAAAAGGAGCAGTTGTAGCAGCTGGCTCAGTCGTAACAAAAGATGTTCCTCCTAATACAGTAGTAGCAGGTATACCTGCAAGAGTTATTAAAGAAAAAGATGAAAAAACTATTGATAAAGTAAAAATACTTGAAGATTTAAGAGGATAAAAAAAGGGCAGTCTAATGACTGTCCTTTAGCTATCAAAAGTAAATACATGAGGTATATTCCTATAATAATCACCATAGTTCAAACCATAACCGACAACAAAAACATCAGGTATCGTAAAACCAATATAATCTGGTGTAATATCTGCTTTTCTTCTTTCAGGTTTGTCTAATAAAACACATGACTTTACAGAATTAGGATTTTTGGACAGTAAATGCTCTTTAATGACTTTCATTGTAAGTCCTGAATCCATTATATCATCAACTATTAATATATCATATCCTTCTATATCTATATTCAAATCGCTAAGTATATCTACTTTACCTGAAGTTTCTTTTCCATGTCCATAACTAGATGTAGTCATAAATTCAATACGAGTAGGAACTTCAATACATCTAACTAGATCAGCAGTAAATATAAAGCTTCCTTTTAACAAAGATATTACTAAAAGTTTCTTGTCTTTATAGTCATCACTAATTTTTTTCCTAGTTCTTTAATTTTAGCTTTAATCTCTTCTTCAGAAATTAGAACCTTCCATTCCTTTTCCAAGAAACTCAACCCCTTTTTTTTGTTTTAATAAGACTTATTCTAATTTATATGTTGAATTTTGTCAATATTTTAAACTCATATATATAAAATTTATATTTTATTTAAGAATTATTAGTTAAATTTACTAAAAAAATTATTTTTAAGAAGGATTTTGACACTTTTTGTAGAATAAAATAGAATGTTGCAAGTGAATTTTTTTATGAAATTATTCACACATTTTTTCTTAATTCAAGTGATAACTAGTAAAGTCATTGAATATAATGAATAACAGATTAAATTAATTTAATTATGGGGGCTATGTCATGAAATATCAGAGCAAATCTAATGATATTGAAAAACAGCTTGCAGAGCTTTGTACTAATTTCATTAATATATTCGATAAAATGAAAACTAATGGAATAATTACTGAAGAAGAATATATCAGACATACTAAATACAAAAAGGATTTTTTAAAGAAATATTCTGTTAAGTAAAACTAAAGGATGTATCTTGAATTTTTTTGATATTTTTATTATATCATTACATTTATTTAATTCTTTCAATGCATTATTAATATTAATTGAATTGCTTTCGCTGTAAATTAATGGAGATTTCTCCATTTTTCTTTCTATTTCTTCAATTTCTGAATTTGATAATTTAAATAAATTATATACTAATCTATCTAACTTATATACTAAATATTCAATCTCTATCTGTTTTATATATCTGTCATACTCACTGTAGGTATTTTCAAATAACTGTTTTTTTAATGAAATTATCTTATCTATCAATAAAACATACTCTTCTTGTTTAGACAATGAAACCAATTTAAAAGGACTTTGTTGAATATGGAATATCTTAAGCTGTGGAAATAATTTACCTTCTTCCATTACTAGCGACCTATAGAGAAAACTATACAGCTTTGAATTTAATAAAGCTAATATAAACTTTATAAGTACATCTTTCCTATATTGTTCCCTAACTATCAATGAATATAATGTATTTAAAATATAATATTTTTGTTCATCGTATGTACATATGAATCTATCAGCCGTTTGCCTAATCAGTATTTTAGGGTTAAGCACAAATTCTTCTCTCATGAATGTAGCATATTCTCCCATTTTTTTATTAATTATTGATTTATCCGTTATTACATAAAGTCCAGACCAGTTATAATAATATGACTTAATATCTTTTCCTGTTAAAACTTTTCTAGCACCTTTCTTATTTGCATCATAAGTTAACAACTTATTTCTTATATTGCCTGTAGCAATTCCTGCAACAATTTCACATAAATCGTTTATTTTATAAAGATTTGTATTATAAATTCTTTGTCTTAGTTCAAATACTTCTTTAGACGATTCAATATCAAATACATAATTAAGATTATTATAATAATACAATTGTTTTACTATTTTATAATCATTTTTAAATATATCTTTTTTTATATCAAAACTATTTTTTAGATTTTTGCAAAGAATTTTATTTGTTTTCAAACTTTTCTGACTTTTCTTGATAAAAATAATCGCCATATTCATATCTACTTTGTCAAAAATATTACTTCCGAGATTGACAATTTCATTAATTTCAGTTTTATCAAGTATTATTTTTCTTATAGGTGTAAAATTGTTATTAGACAATATATTACCTGGAGTTATAAAAGCTAAAATTCCATCATCCAAAAGCATTGTTATAGCTTTCTCTATGAAAAGTGAATATATATCAAATCGTCCAACTGCTGTTAAAAAATTGTTTTTTAAATAATCTTTGTTATAGTATTTATTTATTCTTCTATTTTCTAAATAAGGTGGATTACCTATAATATAACTAAATTTATAGTTATCAATATAATTACTTTTTAGGAAATCAGCATCATATAAATTAAAATCAAAATCTATTTTCTCACCTATTAATTTATAAACTTTAATTTGTAAACTGATTTTACATAAATATATACCTTTTTCATCAATATCAATTCCATATATAATGTTTTCTACAATTCTTTTAACAATCTCTAAACTCGACAGATTAGATTTCTTCTTATACCACTTATAAAATACATCAAAAATATATAAAAGAAACATTCCACTTCCACATGCTGGTTCAAGAATTTTTAAATCATCTACATTGTCTCTTTGTTCTATATATTGTGTAATAGCTCTGTCAACCATATAATTAACAAGCCATTCAGGAGTATAATATATACCATACATCTCTTTTTTCTCTTTTCTACTTATGATATACTCATAAGCCATTGGTAAGACATAATCACTTTTAATAATTTCCTTTGTTATGTCTTTTTTCAATATTTTATATATATCATAATTCTTTATATTTTTAATTTCTGGTTCTTTTAAAAATAGTCTTTCAGCATTTAATCCTTCTAAAATAAGTAATATTAATGAATTTAAAATCATATCCTCTAACAAATCTTCATCTATCTTCCCATTATAAAAATCCAGTGTTTTCTCTAGTATTTTAATTAACTTTTTCATATTTTAATCCCTCACTACTGGACTACTATCTTTTAAAATTACACTTATTAAGTATTTCTTTTATTCCCCTTAATTCTAATAATATTTTATTGAGAGTATATTGAATACTGATTAAAATTATAAAAAAGATAGCAACTATAATTACATTAAAATACATAAAATCCCTCCTTCTCTTCATATACTTATTTCATATACTTAATTATATCAAAAAACAAGACCTTAATGGCCTTGTTTCAACTCTAAACTGATTCAGCTTTTAATTTGCCTTCTCTATTATTTTCATCTTTTAAATACTCCATCTTTGATATAGAAACTTCATATGCAACTTTATTTAGCACTTCACCATCAGGAAGCTTCTTTTGATATTCTCTACTCTGAATTCTTCCCCATAATCTAACATGATCGCCAACTCTTAACTTTTCAGAGAACCTTG
This sequence comes from Caloranaerobacter sp. TR13, assembly GCF_001316435.1. Lineage (NCBI taxonomy): Bacteria > Bacillati > Bacillota > Tissierellia > Tissierellales > Thermohalobacteraceae > Caloranaerobacter > Caloranaerobacter sp. TR13. The sequence goes on along the minus strand of NZ_JXLL01000002.1, from coordinate 267,529 downwards.
CATTTCTCCCCCAAGCAATACAAGGTATGTAATCTGATTTGTTATAAGGTCTATTTACCGCAACAAGTAAATCTGTGATTTCTCTACCAAATGGTGTAGTCCTATATACAGGCTGTTTACAAATATAACCATCTAAGAAAATTTCATTTGGCTTACGTCTAAGTTCTAAAAGTTCTTCCTCATCATGAGGCAAGTAAATATCTCTTGCAAAAACTGTTAATAAAAGTCTGTTGCTTCCATCTGAATACCTATTATAAGACCTTAATTGCCCTTCAATTACAAGTTCTACACCTGGTTTTAACTCTATACCAACAAAAAGCCTTTCAGAGATAGTAACTGGTAATACATCTGAATTTTCACTTAGTCTAGGAACTTCAATATAAAAAGTATAAAATCCTTCTCCATACATTTGATGACTAAATTCAAGTTCACTAACTATTTTTCCAACAATTGTAACTGAATTGGTTTGAATAACCTTATCAACCATTTGCTTCCCACTCCCCTTTTATATCTTACGTTTTTTTGGACTAATCTACAACTATAATATTCACTACAAATTAATAATATGAATATTTTTGTTTTTACTGGTACGATATTTTTTCTTAAGTAATTAAAATTTAATACAACTAAATAGACCAAAATCCTTTTTATTATATTTGACAAATAATAAAAAAATCCTTCAAAATCTCCAAAAAAATATATACTATTCTTTCAAATAGTATATCAGACTTTTGTTTATGTATGGGTACTTGGTACTAGGTACTTGATACTAGATATTTGCTGTCCGCTTGTCGCTTTTCGACAATCGAATAGCAGATAGCGAAAGGCTAGCCGATTTTATTCTATACCATTAAACAAAATAAGAGACTTTTTTATTGTTTCAATACTTACATTCAAACATAAAGCTACTGCTATTGATGCTAGAGCATTGTAAATATTATGTTCTCCTAAAAGTTTTAAAGTAACAGGAAACTCAAATGTATCTATGTCTAACCCTTGAACCGTAGTAAGACTTCTTTGTAAGCAAACGAAAAGATTAATGCAATCCTTTATTGAAATACTAGAAGCCGTTAAACTCGCTTTATTATTCAAACCATATGTAACAACTAAAGCTTTATTATTACCTTCTATTAATTTCAAAGCATCACTATCATCTATGTTAATTATAGCTATTTTATCTTTATCAAGCTCATAAAATAGTTTTTTCTGTATTTTAAAAGAATCTTCACTCTTTCTAAAACAACCTGAATATTCATTTTCAATACTTGTATGCACTGCAATATCAAATTTCAAATCATATATTTTATTATAATCTAATGTATCAGAAGAAACTTCCACAATAACAACTTGAACTCCATTTTTGGTCATTTTGTTTAAAACATTATGTATCAATTCACTGCAAAACTTTATACCATTCGAACTAATTACTCCCGTTTTAAGCCCTGCATATTTTAAAATATGTTCAATTAAACTAATAGTTGTTTTACTTTGCATTCCTGTAACTCCTATAAAGAACATATTTTCATAAATAAAATTATAGTAACCTTCCTTAGCTTCTTTCAAATCATTTATCGTATCTTTTATATTTATCTTATCAGTTGTCATAGGTTACTCTCCTTCTAAAAAAGTTAAATATATATTCTATATTTTACTTTAGTTAGTCTTTTTATGTATTGTAGCTTCTATATTCCAGTATTTGTATTAATAATGAACAAAACCTCTGGATAAAATAATATTGAGGTGATATATATGAAAAATAATAAAATCTCCGAAAATGCAAGAAAAGCTTTTGATAATTTCAAAGAAGAAATTGCAAAAGAAATGGGAATTGATACCACTAAAGCAGGCAAAAATGTAGTAAAAAAAATTAAGGAGAATTTTGAAAAACGCTTTTCTAACTTAGGAAGATCATAAAACAGTATGGTGGCAGTAATGCCACCATAAATTATTTTTTTCTTTTCATCTGTCTCCCAGTATTATCTATATAATAACCCTCTTTATAGATTAATTCTGAAATTGGCACTATTTTGTATCCTTTAGCTTGAAGTTTCTCTATTATAATCGGTAGATACTTAGTAACATACTTAGCATTATTATGAAACAATACTATAGAGCCTTTCTTTACATTTCTTAAGACGCGATCTACTACTGGTTCAACACCTAATTCTTTCCAATCTAAAGAATCAACATCCCATTGAATCACATAATATCCATTATCTCTGCAAATTCTAATAAGTCTATCATTATAATCACCAAATGGAGGTCTAAAAAGAATAGTTCGCTGTCCTGTAATTTTTTTTATTTTATCCTCTGTTTTCTTCAATTCTTCAACAATCTGAGTTTGACTCAACTTTGTCATATGAGGATGATTTGTAGAATGATTGCCTATCTCATGTCCTCTTCTAGCTATTTCCTTAACCATATCAGGATATCTATCAACCCAAAATCCGACAAGAAAAAATGTAGTTTTTACACTGTATTGATCTAGTATATCCAAAATTTGCTTTGTATACTGATCTCCCCATGCCGCATCAAAACTTATTGATATTTTCATTTCATTAGTATCAACAGAATAAATAGGAAGCTCCCGTTTTACCGAAAATACACTAATTATTTCATCTTGATCAATATTTGTATAAACCAATGAACTTATAACTAAAAATGTAACTAAAATTATTTTTATTATTTTATTTTTATCTAGCAAAAATATTTTCAAACTATTCCCTCCCTAAATCTTAATAGTAAAATTTATACTTTACTTATCTAATACTACATATATATTAACTGTAATAATGTTTTAGTAATTTAATTGGAGGGAATAAATGAAGTTATTGAAAGAAATACATTATATAATAATTTTATTAAGTATTTGTGCAGGTCTCTTATTATTTCTTTTAGGCATAAAAATAATTTCTACTTCATTTGAAAAAATAGTCTCAAAAAAGCTTAAGATTAAACTATATAAATTAACAAATAATAAAATACTTGGCGTATTACTAGGAGTAATAATAACTGGACTACTTCAAAGTAGTAGTGCTACAACTTTATTAGTCATTAGTCTTGTACACAGTAATCTAATAAGCATTTATAATGCTGTACCTATAATTATGGGAGCAAATATTGGTACTACTATAACATCACAAATCGTTGCAATAGATATTAAAAAATACGCAGTATATCTTTTATTGGCTGGAATTACTACTATGCCTTTATTAAAAAAAGATTCGACTAAAATAATTTCCAAACTATTAATAGGAATTTCTTTGATATTTCTAGGTATAGACATTATTTCAAATAGCATAGCTTTAACAAATAGTACAAAAAAACTTTCTTTATTAATACAAAATATTGGTGCTAATGATATTTTAGGTATATTCTCAGGATTTCTTATAACAACAATTATTCACAGTAGCAGTACCGGAATTGCTATACTTCAAATTATGGCATCATCTCACATTATTTCAGTCAGAACTTCTATTCCTATTATACTAGGACAAAATATAGGTACCTGTATAGATGCTTTAATAGGAAGTTTAGTAACTAATCGTGCTGGCAAACAGGCTGCTTTTGTCCATATAATATTCAACATAAGTGGAGTTATTATCTTTTATTATTTTATAAATTATCTTTATAACTTTGTAAGTCTAATTTCACCAGATAATCCTTCGAGACAAATCGCAAATGCTCATACACTTTTTAATATAATAACTACATTACTGCTCTTACCTTTTTCATCAACCCTTGTAAATATATCAAAAAAATTAATAAAGGAGTAAAGCTTACTCCTTTTCTTCATAAATATAAAGTAACTTACCGTTTAATTTATTTTTGTCTACAATATCCTCAAACTTTTTAGGTACAGTTACAACATCTGGATTGCCATCACTAATAAATCTTTTTTGAGGGTACTTGTCAAAGTATTCTAGCCAGTCATAGAGACCGACATTATCAACATTAATCTCACTTGCCCTAACTCTTGGTATTGAATAAGGATTAAATCTCTTGTCTATTGGAGAATAAGAAGGCTTCCAGCCTACATTCAGTATAGCTATATTATTATAATTAATCCCATTATACTCACCTTTTCTTAAATAAATTTCATTTTCTTTGTTTTTAGGTCTACTTCCGTATGGAAGTGCTAACATATTTACTTCATAATCTTTTAAAATGCTGCTTAAAAACTCAATATTTTCACCAATTACCTTTTGTATACTACTAGAATCTAATTTAGTTAAATTATTATGTGCAATTGTATGATTACCTATATCTAGTCCCTTTTCAATTAAATACTTAAGCTTATACTCTACAAACTCTTTTTGCCTAAAAGGATTTTTCCCAAATATAAAAAATGTTGCCTTTAAAGGAAAATCAGGATGCTGTTTATGAAACTCTTCGTAAATACTTACCGCACAATTAGGATCAATTATTTTCTTACCATCTTTTACAATTATATTAAAATTATTTTTATTGCCATCATCAAAAGTAATAACTATTGGTGTATATCCAGCCTCAACATCTATATTATTATTCACAAAATCTTTAAGACTTATAGGTCTATATCCTTTTTCATATAATACCTTTAAATCCTTTTTAAAGTTTTCAACTGTCCTAACCCATTCACTTTCTTCATTTCCAATGTTATGATACATTAATATCATTATTTGGCCTGCTTCATTTGGTTTTTTTGATAAATCTATTTTTTCAAAAGGGTCCTCTGAATTATTATCATCTTTACTATCTTTTTTATCAATAATATTATTGGTTTCTTCCGCTTTGTTATAAACCTTATTAACAACTGGTATTTCATTGTTTACCTCTTCTATTTTATTACATCCAGTCAAAAGTAAAAATACAATTACCACCACTACTGTTATATTTATTACTTTTTTCAAAATATCCCCCCTAATATTTCTCTATTATATCTCTTTACAACATTTTAAAACTTTTTTTAAATAAATATTATTTATAGGAAAAAATTCGAAGTATTATGTTGTTTCATAGGGTTAAAATATAAATATAATTTTTATTTAATTATAACATATCGTATTTAATCGAAACTATAATCCGATTAGCTCATAATAATTTTTTCAATTAATTACAAAATTTTTAAAAATCATAAAAAGGAGATGTGTTTATTGTCTATAAGAAAAAGTACCTTTACTAATATTAAAGGAAAACAGGCTGAATACTCTGCTATAACAATAACAAACGATGAAAGACACTTTTATAGAGAAGCAGAATCTCAAAAAGCTCAGCTTGAAAGCAAACATCAGCATGGTACTAGAAAAGATGTAAAAACTCCTATAAAAAGAAAACTAACTTAAAAGTGCGGCCTATTAAAGGCCGCTAAATTATGGCCTAATAACTTTTGTTCCCCTTGGACAACTTGAAATACATAAGCCACATACTGATCCTCTACCTATATCTTTATATTGTTCACTCATATAAGTACTACATGCAAATGCATCAACCAAATTGCCTCGTTTAATACCTTGATACCAATTTTCCCCTTTCAAAGCCAAAGCTGGACATTTTGTTACACAAATATTACAATCACCACATTTTGAGTCTTTAATCGGATCATCATATGGAAAAATCATATTTGTTAATACGGTTCCTAATCTTATTCTTGGTCCAAATTCTTCTGTCACTAAACAAGCATTTTTACCTATCCATCCTAAGCCTGCCAAAGTTGCAGCAGTTTTGTGCTGGAAAATTCCTGTATATGCATCTATTTGTGTTTTAACAGTTTGAGAAGCTGGTACTGCCATAGCAAGATATCCTTCATTTTGAATCATAGTTGTTATAGCTAAAGTAATCTGATCTATTAAAAAATTTACTGTTCTATAATGATGAAAATAAGTATGTGTTGGTTTATCTACTACATCATTCATTATCTGATCTGATAATCTAACAACAATGGAAATACCTGATTTTAAGTGAGAAAAACTATCAGACAAGACGTTCTCTAATTTAGCAAATCCAATCTTAGAAGCACCCATACCAATAGCTTTTTCTATTATCTTTTCTTTGAAATTTAAATTCATATAATACTCCTTTCTTTTTTTAATGCTAAATTTATTATAACACAGCTATTACTCCATAATTATTGACCAATAGTTATTAATTTATTGATTATTAATTATTAAATCAATTTTTTCCTAAAGTATTAATTATATGAATAAATAGTATAAAATATACCAATTTTAAATATTTTCATGGATATAAAAATTTAAAAAAGGTTATATTAATAATACAACATCAAATATGATGTTGGTAATAAATCTATTTGGGAGGGAAAAAAATTGGCTAGAGGAAATAGAGTTGTTGTTCCAGAAGCTAAGCAAGCCCTTGAGCAGATGAAAATAGAAATAGCTAATGAATTAGGTTTATCTAATTATAATAGTATAGATAAAGGAAATTTAACTTCTAGACAAAATGGTTATGTTGGTGGATATATGGTTAAAAGGTTAATTGAGCAAGCTGAAAGACAGATGTCTGGAAGATAAATCAATAAAAAGGAGAAGTGGTATTTTTGCCACTTCTCCTTTTTATGTGTTATAATTTTAATATGATTTATTTAAAGATGTGTGAAATCAATAAAACAAAATCAATAATCACATATCTAGAAAAAAGAGGTGGCATTATGTTTGTTGAAAATACTAAAGAATTAGCACAACACAAACTCTTGCTTCTATACATATTAGATATTGTAGAATTCCCGATGACTAATTCTGAAATTACACAATTCGTTCTCGAAAATGATTATATGGTTAATTATTTTATGGTACAACAATTTTTAAGCGAGCTAGTATCCTCAAAGTTTATTGAAATAACTACAAAAGATGGCAGTGAGTACTACCATATCACCGAGCAAGGTAAAAATACTCTTAATTACTTCATAGATAGAATACCAGAAAAAATAAAACTTGAAATTGATAATAATTATAAAAAGAAAAAAGAAGAAATGATTAAGAAAACTCAAATTATTGGTAACTACTATAAAAAGAATGATTCAGAGTATATTGTTAATCTAAAAGTCATAGAAAAAGACATTACTCTATTCAATATGTCTCTGAATGTAGTTTCAAATAAGCAAGCAAAGCTCATTTGTAATAATTGGAAAGAAAATCCTCAAGAAATATATAAAAAAATATTAGATTTATTAATAGTGGAAAATAAATAGGCAGGTTTTTTCCTGTCTATTATCTTTCTATCATATTAAGATTAATCCATTAGGCTCTAACCCAACTGATATATTTTTTATTATTTTTCCCTTTTTATAGTTAAATACAGTAACACAATTTTTTAGAGCATCTGATATAAATATTAAATCATCACCATTGTAGAGCATACAGTTAGGCATTCCTCCTAAATAATACTTTTCAAGTATATTCTTCTTCTCAATATTGATTTTGTAAAGAAAACCGTCAAGAGCATTAGTTGTATATAATATGTCAGTATTCTCTATGACAACCATATCTAAAACTACACCTTCTACTTCTAATTCTGCAAGTAATATATTATCATTTATGTCTAATATTTGTATTGCACTTTGATGCATCCCATTTGATTGTGGACATAATATATATATTCTATCTTTATTTGTTAAAATATGAAAAGGATTAAACCTAAGTCTAATTTTATCTATTTTATTACTATCTAAGTAGATTACACTCAAACTATAACCACTGCTATTAGCTACATAAATTCGATTTTTGCTGTTGTTTATTTTAATATCATGAGGTTTCTCTCCTACAGGTATATTTTCTAATAATATAAAGTCTTTCTCATCTATTACTGAAACTGAATTTGAATCTGTATTTGTAACAAAAATACATCCATTTAACAACTCTAAATGTTTTGGACAACTTCCTACATAAACAGCATCTATAACTGTTTTACTGTTTATATCTATCTTAAAAACACTGTTATCATATGAATTAGCTGTATATATTATTGAGTCATTACTCCCTCTAATAATATGATGAGGTCCTATATATGGTCTGTTTATACTTGAAATATTAACTCGTTTTTTACTTGTACTAATATTATTGAGAAATATATTTTCAACTTCATATTTATTTTCTAAATCTACCAAGGTCAATGTATCATTCTCAGCATTAGCTACTACAAGTTTTTTCCTCTTCATAAAAATAATCACCTCTGTCTTCATTGCCCTTATATCAGTTTATGCACATTTAATAATAAGGGTGAATAGAGGTGATTAATTAAATTATAGTTATATATCAATTATTATTTTTTTAATCCATGTTTCTTTATCAATTGTTATATTTCTTCTTTTTATCTCAATAATCAGTTCATTAAACTCATTAGCTTCTTCCCAGTATTTTTCTTCATCATCTGATGTCGATAAAAGTCTTAGTTTTTCCATCTTCGAATAAACTTCTTCTAGTAAAACATAATCTTCTAAATTTTTATATGGTTTGTACCCTATTTCAGACATAACCAACCTCCCACTTGAATATATATATATTTTATTCAATGGGAGAAAAATAATAACTAATCATTCATAATAATTTTTCTAACATCACCAATTAAATATAAAGAGCCTGAAAATAATATTAAGTCATCCTCTTTTGCCTTATCCAAAGCTTTATTTACAGCTTCCTTTATGTCCTTTTCAATTAGATATTCCTTATTAAAATTCTCAATAATATTTGCTAATTTTTCAGCTTCAAGCTTTCTTGGATTATTTGCCTCTGTAATAATAATTTCATCTGCTAGAGGAACTAATTCATTCAATATACTATTAACTTCTTTATCGCCAAGTATTCCAATACCTAAAATTAATTTATTATATTTAAAAAGTTCCTTTATAGATTTTTTTAAAGAACTTGCTCCGGCTAAATTATGTGCACCATCTATGACAAATGTTGGATTACGTCTTAATATTTCTAATCTGCCTTTCCACTTAGTTTTTAGTAAACCTCTTCTAATACAATCTTCATTAATGCCTACATAATTATTTTCTATTAAAGTAAGTATAACTGTTAAAGCAATGCAAGCATTATTTATCTGATGCTCTCCTATAAGGCTAATCTTAAGATTTTCAAGAGTCTTTTCATTAAATTTAAAATTAAATTTACTGCCTAGTTCCGTACACTCAATTACTTCTATATCTTTAACAGGTGCTATTATAAGCTTACTATTCTTATCCTTAACAACATCCTCAATAACTTTTTGTGCTTCATCTACTTGAGGATGGCTTATAACAAGTCCATTTTCTTTTATTATTCCTGCCTTTTCCCAGGCAATTTTTTCTATAGTATCTCCAAGTATATCCTTATGATCTAACGAAATTGGAGTTAAAACCGAAACCAGTGGATTTTCAATAATATTGGTAGAATCATATCTTCCACCTAATCCAACTTCAAGTACTACAAAATCAACTTTTTCTTCTTTATAATAAACAAAAGCTATCGCTGTTACTATTTCAAATTCAGTAGGATGATTATAACCTTTTTTAATCATCTCCGCAACTTTATCTTTAACTTTTGAAGTAACTTGAGCTAGCCTTTCGTCTTCAATTTCTTTACCATTTACTCTAATTCTTTCTGTAAATCTCTCTAAATATGGTGAAGTGAATAATCCTACTTTATAACCAGCCTCAGTCAATATAGTCGAAATATAAGATGAAGTTGAACCTTTACCATTGGTCCCAGCTACATGTATTATTTTTAAACCTTTATGGGGATTGCCCAATAAATCTAGTAAAATTCTTATATTTTCAAGTCCTAATTTACTTCCAAATTTTCTTGTACCATGGATATATTCTAATGCCTCTTTATAGTTCATCATCTCACTCCTCAATATTATCGAGAAAATAGGACTCTTTTAAAGAGTCTTAGGATATAGACTAAATAAATATAATGATTGAAAAAATAAAAGTGAATAATTACAAAGCTTCAGCCAAGAAAACTTGATAAAGAATTTCAGAAAAATCCGTAGGCTTAGCAGGACGCTAAGCCAGCATCCTACAAGACAGGACGTCTTGATTAGGTGCGTTAAGATTTTTCGAAATTATGAATCTTAGTTTTCTCTGAAGATTTGTCTATGGACGTTATTTTTTCAATTCATTAAGTAATATAACTTTGTCAACAAGCTAAGACCCCATTAAGGAGTCTTAGCTTTTCTCTATTTTCTCTTTAAACTTTCCAATCTTTCAAGCACTTTTTCCATCATATTTTGATACTTAGCTTCTTTCTCTCTTTCTTTATCAACTATATGCTTAGGCGCCTTGCTTATAAAGCCTTCATTAGATAGCTTACTTCTAACTCTTTTTAATTCCCCTTCTAATCGCTCTTTTTCTTTTTCTAATCTTTCTATTTCTTTGGCAATATCAACTAGTTCTTCTAAAGGTAAATATATTTCGCAATCTTCCATTGCAGCTGACATTGCATCTTCACCTATACCATCTTTATTATCTCTGATTTCTATACTTGAAGCACCTGCAAGAGTAGTAAAATAAATCTCTCCTTCACTTAATATGTCCTTAATATCATTATTGTTAGTTACAAATATTACTTTAGCCTTTTTAGAAGGAGCTACATTCATTTCTGCCCTTATATTTCTGATATTCTTCACAGCCTCCATTATAAAACCAATTCTTCTCTCAGATTCTTCAAAATTATATTCTTCTTTATATACAGGCCATTTTGCCATTATTAAACTGCTTTCTGTATTTGGTAAGTGCTGCCAAATTTCCTCTGTAATAAATGGCATAAATGGATGCAATAATTTTAGAAGGTCTTTTAATACATACAATAGCACATATCTTGCAGTATTCTTGCTTGCTGCATCATCACCATATAAACGAGGTTTCACCATTTCAATATACCAATCGCAATATTCACTCCAGATAAAATCATATATCTTTTGAGCTGCAATACCCAATTCAAATTTCGTTAAGTTCTCTGTAATTTCTTTTGCTATCTTATTAACTCTAGATATTATCCATTTATCTTCTTCTTTTAGTGAATTAAATGCTAAATCATGCTCTATTAACTCTTCACCTAGATTCATTAGAACAAATCTAGATGCATTCCATAACTTATTTGCAAAATTTCTACTAGCTTCAACTCTTTCCATGTGGAATCTCATATCGTTTCCTGGTGTGTTTCCAGTAATCAATGTAAATCTTAGAGCATCAGCACCGTACTTATCTATTATTTCAAGTGGATCAATACCATTGCCTAATGATTTACTCATCTTTCTTCCTAATGAATCTCTAACCAAACCGTTAATTAAAACATTTTTAAACGGAATATCTCCCATATGTTCTAATCCTGAAAATACCATTCTAACTACCCAGAAGAAAATAATATCATAACCTGTTACTAACACATCTGTTGGATAAAAATATTTAAGTTCTGGCGTATCTTCAGGCCATCCTAAAGTTGAAAATGGCCATAAAGCAGATGAGAACCATGTATCTAAAGTATCTGGGTCTTGCTTAATATTTGTACTTTCACATTTAGGACAGCTGTCAGGTTCTTGTCTTGAAACTATAACTTCTCCGCAGTCTTGGCAGTAATATACAGGTAATCTATGCCCCCACCAAAGCTGTCTTGAAATACACCAATCCCTAATATTTTCTAGCCAGTGAACATATATTTTACCAAATCTTTCTGGTATAAATCTAAATCTTCCTTCTCTATATGCTTCTAATGCTGGCTTAGCTAAAGGTTCCATTTTTACAAACCACTGTTTTGATATGATAGGTTCAACAACAGTATTACATCTTTCACAATGACCCACATTATGATTATGGTCTTCAATTTTTACAAGATAACCTCCATCTTCTAAATCCTTAACTATTGCTTTTCTCGCTTCATATCTATCCATTCCTTGATATTTACCGCCTAATTCATTAATGCTTGCATCATCATTCATCACTTTTATTTGCTCTAAATTGTGTCTTAATCCCACCTCAAAATCATTTGGGTCATGTGCTGGAGTTATTTTAACAGCTCCAGTACCAAACTCCATTTCTACATATTCATCTGCTATAATAGGTATTTCTCTATTAACTAGAGGTAATATCAATTTCTTTCCAATTAAATGCTCATATCTTTCATCTTGTGGATTTACAGCAACTGCTACGTCGCCAAGCATAGTTTCAGGTCTAGTAGTAGCAATAACAATATACTCATCACTATCTTTAACAGGATACTTAATATGCCATAATTTGCCTTGTTTTTCTTCATGTTCTACTTCGGCATCTGAAATAGCTGTCTTACAACTTGGACACCAATTTATAATTCTATTTCCTCTATAAATTAAACCTTTTTCGTACAATCTTATAAAAACTTCTTCAACAGCTTTGCTTAACCCCTCATCTAAAGTAAATCTTTCTCTTGACCAGTCACAAGAAACTCCAAGTTTTCTTAATTGTTTTCTTATATTACCACCATACTTTTCTGTCCAATCCCAAGCTTCCTCTAAAAACTTTTCTCTACCTATTTGCTCTTTTGTCTTACCTTCAGAGCGTATTTTAGCTACAACTTTAGCCTCTGTTGAAATACTTGCGTGATCAGTACCTGGTAGCCATAAAGCTTCATAACCTTCCATTCGTTTCCATCTTATTAAAATATCTTGTAAAGTACCGTTTAAAGCATGCCCCATGTGTAAACTACCAGTAACATTAGGTGGTGGCATCATAATAGTAAATGGTTCTTTTTCTTCATTAATCTCAGCTCTAAAATAATTGTTTTCATTCCAATAGTTATAAATTCTTTCTTCAAAATCCTTTGGATTATACTTTTTAGCTAAGTTTCTTTCCATACTTTTCCCTCCTCATCATCTATTTTCCATAAAACATTAAAAGTGCTCCTAATATTGACAAAACCAACCCAAATATTTTTATTATTAATAAGCCTTTCAGAGTTTTTATTTTGCCCTTTTTAAAATAAAAATCAGAACCAAATACAACTAATCCACTTATTATAAATAAAATCCCTCCTAAATTAAACATTAAACCACTTCCTTTAAATATAAAATCCTTTTAATGAACAAAATCTTCGATATAAATAAATTGTATAAGGTAGATTTTGTTGAAATCCATTACGGAAATTATATTTAAAATTATCCACAATTTAACAAGGTAAATAATTTCCTATGGATTATAAAAAACCCTTCATCCAAATATAAGGACGAAGGGTTTTTTCGCGGTACCACCTTATTTCCAGATATTGAAAACATATCTGGCTCTCATTTTAATAACGGTAAAAACCGTCTAAGCCTACTTAAGTTCAGCCTAGAAGCTCCAGAGCTACCTTCAGTAAACATTGCCTTGCAAAACCTCCCAGCCAATGGGTTTCGCTCTCTTGAAGGTTGTTTACCTACTCCTCTCCTTCAACGCTTTTATCTTCTATTTTAACCAGTACTAGTACCTAGCACTCAGTATCAAGTACCTAAATACTTAGTTATTGGTCTATTAACTATCGACTATCAACTAATTTTACATTTTTAATCTTTTATCCTGTCCACTGTTCCCTGTCATCTGTTCTCTGATTCAAGTCCTCAGTACCAATTTTTAATATATTATATAATAATTATCTTATTTGTCAATGCTTTTTTCTTTATTTGTGCGATTTATTTCTCTAAACCCAATCAAATAGTTAACAAATGCTACAATCGTAAGTACAACAGCCACTGAAACAAGTAAAAAGCTTATCAATTTATTTACTTTAAAAGCGATAGATAAAATCGCAATATAAAATGATACTGTTGCTATCTTACCATATTTATTAGCTGGAATAACAGTTCTATCAACGAAGTAATATAAAAATAACCCTCCTAATATCATCAAAATTTCTTTTATACCTACAACTGTAATAACCCATAGAGGCAAATATTTTTTATCTGTAAAGCACACTAAAACAGTAATTTGCATGAGCTTATCTGCTAAAGGGTCAAGTGCAGCTCCCCACTTAGTTACCATATTATACCTTCTAGCAATATACCCGTCTAAAACATCAGTAATTCCAGCCAATATAAAAATATATGTAGCATACAATATATTATTCTCTATTGATGAATAGAAAATAACTATAAAAATTGGTATAAATAAAAACCTAATTGTTGTGAGTGTATTAGGTATGTTCATAATGCACCTCTTCTGTTAAAATATGATAATGCTATTATTGCCGAGAAACATAGCTTCCTATTATGGATTATAAATAATTATTGATATATGTACAAGAGCTATATTACACATTTGCTTTGCTTAATATTATTTATTTGCACTTTACATTCAAAATTCCTGCATAATTCTAAGATTTTATTTAAATATATTTTTGAAATACAAATCCTTTTAAATAATAATAATCTACTTATATTTCTCGGTTACATATGTAACAATTGAAATTACTACTGAATATAATAATTTTAGAACCAAAAAATCTTTAAGGGGGATTAACATGAAATTAGCAAAAGGTTTTACTCTTCTTTTAATATTCATACTTATAATATCTAATTTATTAATAGGTTGTCAAAAAGAAGAACTTAAAACAGTAAGACTAGTTGAAGTTACACATTCTGTTTTCTATGCTCCACAATACGTAGCTTTAACAAAAGGTTTCTTTGAAGAAGAAGGCATTAAAATAGAATTAACTAATGGTAAAGGTGCAGATAAATCAATGGCTGCATTACTAAGCGATCAAGCTGATATAGGTTTTATGGGACCAGAAGCATCAATCTATGTATACAATCAAGGCAAAAAAGACTATGCAATCAATTTTGCACAATTGACTCAAAAAGATGGTTCTTTCCTAGTAGGTAGAAAAAAAGATCCTAATTTTTCATTTAAAAAGCTAAAAGGAAAAACTATACTTGGTGGAAGAAAAGGTGGAGTTCCTGAAATGACTCTAGAATATGTACTAAAAAAATACGGTCTTCAACCAGGAAAAGATGTAAATGTACGTACTGATATACAATTCGCAATGATGGCAGGAGCATTTACAAGTGGAGAAGGAGACTATACAACACTATTTGAACCAACCGCTTCAATGATGGAAAAAGAAGGCAAAGGTTATATAGTCGCTTCAATAGGTAAAGAAGGAGGTTACATCCCATATACAGTATACTGTGCTAAAAAAAGCTATATTGAAAAAAATCCGGACATAATTCAAGGCTTTACAAATGCAATCTATAAAGGTATGCTTTGGGTACAAAATCATTCTTCTGAAGAAGTTGCAGAAGCTATACAACCTCATTTCCCAGATGCAGATAAAGAACTTCTAGTTACAGTTATCAATAGATATAAAGAGCAAGATACATGGAAACCTGACCCTGTACTAACAAAAGAAGGTTTAGACCATCTAATGGATATTATGGAGCTAGCTGGAGAACTTGATCAAAGAGCTCCTTATGATAAAATCGTAACAACTGAATTTGCTAAAAAAGCTATTGAAACAATTAAATAAGTTTTTAAAGGAATCCTTTAAACCAGGATTCCTTTAAAATTTTCTCTGAATAAATCCAACTTTTCTATAAACTTTGCTTATAGTCTTTCTTGCTACTCTTTGTGCTTTATTCGCTCCCTCAATATAAACCTTCTCCAAATAGTCTTTATTTTTCATTAAATCTTCAAATTTTTCTCTTAAAGGTCTTAATCCTTCAACTACTACTTCAGCTAAATCAGCCTTGAATTTTGCGTATCCTTGCCCTTCATACCTTTTTTCAATTTCTTCAATGCTATCACCTGAAAGCTTAGAATAAATAGTAATCAGATTTTTAATTCCAGGCTGTTCATCACAATACTTAACTCTATTCAATGAATCTGTAACAGCTCTTTTTATCTTTCTTCTTATAACATCCGGACTATCTTTAAGCAAAATATACCCATTTTCATTGTCATCTGATTTAGACATTTTACTTGTAGGATCTTGTAAGCTCATTATTCTAGCTCCTACTTTAGATATATAAACTTCTGGAATTTTAAATGTTTCACTATATCTATTATTAAATCTTTTAGCTATATCTCTAGCAAGTTCTAAATGCTGCTTTTGATCTTCACCAACAGGAACTAGATCAGCCTGATATAATAATATATCCGCAGCCATTAATACAGGATAAGTAAATAACCCTGCATTTAGATTAGCTTCGTTTTTTCTGGATTTTTCTTTAAATTGTGTCATTCTATTTAATTCACCCATATAAGTTAAGCAATTAAAAACCCAAGCTAATTCTGCATGCTCACTAACATGGGACTGAATAAAAATAGTATTTTTCTCTGGGTCTATTCCACTAGCAATATACTGTGCTAAAATCTCCAAAGTATTTCTCCTTAAATCTTTTGGTACTTGAGGTACAGTAATAGCATGTAAATCAACAATGCAATAGTAACAATCATATTCATCTTGTAACATTACCCAATTTTTTATTGCTCCTAAATAATTACCAAGTGTCAATTCTCCTGAAGGTTTAACCCCGCTTAAAATCACTTTTTTATCGTTCATTTTCTCACCTTCCTTTGCTTTTTAATCTATGAAAAAAACCTTTCTTCTCTAATTTATAGAGACGAAAGGTTAGCTTCCGCGGTACCACTCTACTTGACTTTGTGTCCACTTTGGCCTATAACGCAGGCATGCGTTGAATTCTACTTAAATTCGAATCCACACTCCTAAGTCCATTCAGCATACCCTTAACTTCGAGCTCCCACCATCCTCGAATCGCTTTAGTTAGGTATATGCCTACTACTCTTAGTCATCGCTTTTAATGTAATATTATTAATTATTATAACATAATATTTCATCATTTCAATATAATTCAATAGATAAATTAAATTCATTACAATTCCAATAAAGCTAATTTTAAGTTTTTTATATCTGTATTAATTTCTTTATCAAGAATTTTAATAGACCTTTCCCATGTAAATTTTTTTACTGTATCTAAACCATTTATCACAATTTTATCTCTAATAGTTTTTGACTTAATTAATTCTTTAATTTTTAATATTAACTCGTTAACATTTCCTGGCTTATACATAAGACAGTTATAATTGTCAATTGCATATTCCTTAACTCCATCATTAGAAGCAGTTATAACAGCTGTTCCACAAGCCATAGCTTCTAAAGGTGGAAGTGAAAACGCTTCATAATATGAACCTGATATAAAAATATCTGAATTTCTATAAATTTCACCTAATTCTTCCTGCGTTGGGCGTATGATATATTCAATATTTAGTCGTAAAGATGAATAATCTTTAGTAGGAAGAGTTGGTGTAACCCATTTTATTTTTAACTCATAGCCATCTAATTTTAATAAATATAAAGCTTTAATTATATCTTCAGTTCCTTTAAATAATAAATTATCTCTCCCTACAATCAAAATATTTTTCGGAGCATCTTCTTTATGACTTGATTGATAAAAAAACTTCTTATCAATAGCATTAGGAATTATTTCAGACTTTCTATTATACAATTCTCTAATTTTTGTTTCCATTATCTTTGATATTGTAAGAATCTTGACAGGTAATTGATGAGCTGTATAGCATAAATTTCTAAACAATGGATTTAGATTTTCATATTCAAATATATCGATATCCCCTTGTGCAAAATAATATTTTAATGGTGCATCAGTTTTCATAGCATCTACTATCAAATCCCAATAACCAGCTATTACTATATCAGTATTATGAACAAATTCTGCTAATGTATTATCAGGTATGACTTGAACATATCTACATTTTATATCAATCCAATCAGGCTTAGGCATATGGCATAATAAAGTTACATCATATCCATTTAAAAGCAACCTATTGGCTTGCTCTATTATAATTTTAAGACCTCCTGTCAAAAAATTATGAGGTAATAAATATGCAACTCTTTTTTTATCTTTAGTTTTCAAGTATTCAAATGTTTCATAGACATATTTATAATTTAATATATCTAGTTTCATAAGATTTATTTTTATTTTCACTTCATCATTATCGATAATACCAGTATTAAGATCATAAATTGGATTTCTATCGTAAAATAGCTTTGCAAGTTCTTTTAATCTCTTATTATAGTGATAAGCTTTTACTTTTTCATAATCAAGCATATTAGTCACATCCTTCTATCATGACTACTATAGAAGAATTCATTATTGTCATAGGTACAATATCTACCTTCTTAACTTTATAATCTTGAAAATCCTTTGGAAGCCATACGCTTTTGTGTATCTCTAAATCATTATCTAAATAAGTTTGATCAGCAGGAATAGCTGGTACAGAAATGATTAAAACTTTACATATTTTAAGAATATCATAAAGTACTTGCTTGCCCTCTTCTTTTTCAAAATGTTCTAAAACATCAATCAGTAAAGCAATATCATATATGTTCTTAATATTTTTTATTACTTTGCGAACATCTCCTATAATAATATTGTCGTACACATAATTGTAAATAGGATTACTATAATGTTCATACCCTTCGATACCATCGATTCTAATTTTCCAATATTTCTTCTCATATCTTTCTTTAGAAATATCTAGTAATTCCCTCAATAAGACTCCATATTTACCAAAACCTATACCAATGTCTAGTATACTATTTGGCTTTTCATGTAACACAAAGTCTAATATTAAAGAAATTTGACCATGATAACTGGTTGGCATTACAATCCCTCCTTGTAGTTATAATATAATATGTTATTTAATAAACTTTTTGACACCGTCATTACCTTTAATTAATATCATGTAATAGGCAAAATATTCATCTAGGAGGGAGTGAACGATGCCTAATAATATAGTATTCAATAATGTAGCTAGTCAACTCAAAACTCAAATATATGGTAATTTTGGCGGCACTGCAACTCCTATCGCTACTGATTCAAATGGAAATGTGACTATAACAGCAACAGATTTAGATATTAGAAATCTTTCCGGAAGCACTGATTCTGTAACTGTAACTGCTATTGACTTTGATATACGCGACTTATCTGCTGCAACAGATTCCGTTACTGTTACTGCTGTGGATTTTGATATACGTGACCTTTCTGCTGCAACAGATTCCGTTACTGTTACTGCTGTCGACTTTGATATACGTGACTTATCTGCTGCAACAGATTCCGTTACTGTTACTGCTGTGGATTTTGATATCAGAAATTTATCTGGTGCAACTGACAGTGTGATTAAAGCTGGGTGCTATTTCACTGAATCAAATACAACGCTAACTAGTATTTCTAGCACAGGTATAGCTTTAACTATTGATAATTCTCAACATGATGTATATTCATTTTATGTAAAGAATACTGGAAGTGCCTCGGTTTCAGTTAAACTCCAGGTTTCTCCAACTAACAGTGATGACTACTTCTTGGACGATTCATCTGGCGAAATAAATATTCCTGCAGGCGAAAAAGCTATCTTAGTAGCTCAAAAATTCCTCAAATATACAAGGTTATATTATAATCCATCTGATACAACAAGTATAGAAGTTTATTATAATGCACACGCATAGTTATTATAATGCAGCTATCGGATTTTCCGGTAGCTGGCATATTATAAGGAGTGATTCGCTTGCTTTTAAGCTTATGTATGATTGTTAAAAATGAAGAAGATAATCTAGAAAGGTGTCTTGAAAGCGTAAAAGATATAGTTAATGAAATAATTATTGTTGATACAGGTTCAACTGATCATACTATTGAAATTGCAAAAAAATATGGAGCTAAAATTTTCAGCTTTGATTGGAATAACAATTTCAGTGATGCAAGAAATTTTTCTATTGATAAGGCTTCAGGAGAATGGATATTAATCATGGATGCAGATGATGAACTAGAAGCTCAAGATAAACCAAAGCTTTTAAAGTTGCTTAATAATCCAGAAGTAGATGTATATTTTTTACAAACTTTAAGCTATGTTGGTGACAAACCTGGGCATGATATAGTAAGTAATTTAAATGTTAGATTAATAAGAAATAATAAAGGTATTAAATTTCAAGGAGCAATACATGAGCAAATTCACATTGACAGTAATAATTTTAATAAAAATAAAAAAATATGTATAGAAAAAGTTAGGTTCTATCACTATGGTTATTTAAATAAAAATATAGATACTAAAAAAAAGAGAAAAAGAAATATTCATATATTAGAAAAACTAATTAAAAAAGATAAAAATAATGGGTTTAATCTTTTTAACTTAGGCAATGAATATTTTGCACTAGGCGATTACACTTCTGCATTAAAATATTATAAAAAATCATATAAAAATTTTAATCCCTTTATAGGTTATTCACCAAAACTTTTACTCAGAATGGTTATGGCATTAGATGAATTAAATAGACATCAAGAAGAATTCGAAATCATAGAAGTAGGCCTTAAATATTATCCAAATTTTACTGATTTAGAATTTATAAAAGCAAGCTTAAACTATAAACTTGGTAACTATTTAAATGCAATAAAAGGCTTCAAAAAGTGTATTTCTTTAGGCGAGCCTCCTCTTCATTTAAGTTTTATAGTTGGTGTTGGTAGTTATAGACCTAATTTTGCATTATCGCAAATATATTTTGAACTAGAAGACTACAATAATGCTTATTATTATTCCATTGAAACACTTAAATCAAAGCCAGATTTTCTTGTCCCACTCTACACAATTTCTCGAATATTAGCAAAGGAAAAATATACTTCAAATGAAATCCGTAGTAAATTAGAGAGTTTCTTCGGTAAAAATTTAAACGGTTTTGCTTATATTACATTAGCAGATATATTCTTTAGCCTAAAAAAATACGATATTGCTTACGATTATCTTAAAAAAGCTGAAAAAAATCTTGGAGAAAATGAAAAACTCTTTTACTTTAAAGGTAAATGTCTTTTAAATCTTAAAAAATACAAAGAAGCTATAAAATGCTTTAATAAAATTAAAAAAGGTAAGTATTATGAATTAGCTACGTATGAAAAAATATTATGTAACATTTTAAGCACTAATTTTAATAATGCTGTTAAGCTATTAATGTCAGCTAAAAAATTCTGTAATAGTAAAACAATAGAGATATATACAGCTTTAAGTAAAATACTGCAAGACAAAAAATGTCATCCAATCAGCAATAATTACGAGGAATCTAAAGAATATGTCGATTTGATATTTATTTTGCTAGAAAAACTTCTAATAGCATCAACTCCTGAAATATTTGAAAAATCTCTTCAACTTTTAAACCTAATCGAGTGTGATGAAGTTCTCCTTAAACTAGCTAAATTATATTACTACAATGGCTATTACAACTTAGCTTATCAGGAATTTATTAGGTCAATAAAGATTTTTAATAAGATTGATATAGAAGGTCTAAAAATGATGATGAAAATATTATATTTGAATAAATAATCTTATTTTACAATAAAAAATTCATAAGGAGGCAAATATGCAAGAAGTATATGTAATTACACCAATAATAGATACTACAATAAACAGTAATATGCCGTTAGACAGCTTTGACGATTATTATGCTTTGTTTATAGGAAAGTATCTCAATAAAGCAATATATAGAGGTTTGTTATTATTTGATATTTCAATCTTACCTTCTAATTATATAGTTAAAAAAGCAGATTTAGTTTTATATTTAATAAGAAATGATTATAAAAACTATGCAAAAAAATTTGAGGTATTTAGATTACTAGACAGCTTTAACAACAAAACCACTTTTCAAACTCAACCAAAAACATATGAAAAATCTTATAGCACTTTTACTATTTCTAATGAGATAAATACATTTATTAATATTGATATAACAAGTCTATTTACAGAATGGTATAAAGGTAAACACACAAATTATGGATTATTATTAAAATCTCATGACGAAAGTATAAACTCACTTATAGCATTCTTTAGTAAAGAAAGTAAAGAAAAATCATATATTCCAAAATTGAAAATAATTCTTAAGAATCCAAATTTAAATGACATTATATATTTTACAAAATCAGAAAATGAGTTTTCATCTGAAGCATATTTTAATATGGGAAATAAATACTTTGAATACAAAGATTATAATACAGCTTTGAAATTTTACAATAAAGCTCTCGACAAGATGAATCCAAGAGAAAAATATACTCCTAGACTATTATTTAATCTAGTATTAACCTTAGATAAACTAAATAGATTTGAAGAAGCACTAAATGTAATCAGTGATGGTCTAAGTTATTTTCCCAAGTTTACGGATTTAGAATATTTAAGAGGATGTATATACGAGAAGAAAAATCTTATCACTTTGGCAATAAAGAGCTTCAAAAAATGCATAGATTTAGGTGAACCTCCAATACATTTTAATTTCATAATAGGAACTGGAAGTTATAATGCCTATTATAAATTAGCAGAGATATATTTTAATATAGAAGACTTTGAAAAAGCTAATTACTATTGTCAAGAAACTGTAAAAATAAAACCTAAATATAAGAAAGCACTAGCTTTAATATCTAAAATATTATTTAAAAATCAAAAAGAAGTTCATTATATAAAAAATAAAATAGAAAGTTATTTTGATGATGTTTTAAAAGCTGATGATTATATTATCTTAGGTGATATCTTTTTTGATTTAAAAAAATATAGTATCAGTTATGAATATTACTTAAAAGCTAAAGAAATTATTAACACTTCAGATCATTTAAGTTTCTCTATAGGAATGTGTTTATTGTATTTAAAAAATTATAATAAAGCTTATGACTTCTTTGCAAACATAAAAAAAGGAAATAAATATGATAAAGCACTCTACAACATGATTTTATGTTCAATATTAAACAACAATCTAAATTTAGCTAATAAACTTCTAAATAAAGCTAGAGAATTGGAAAACTCAAAATATAGAATTGTATATAATGAGTTGAAGAATTTGATATACAATAAGAAAGCAAATCCTTTGAGTTATGATAAAACAGAATCGGCAGAATACCTTGATATAATTTTCGAAGTATTAGATATTTTACTTATCAGTTCTACTCCTGAAGTTTTTGAAAAATCACTAGAATTGTTAAATCTAATCGACAATGATGAAATACTTCTAAGATTAGCTAAATTATACTATGAAAATGATTTTTTTAGTTTAGCTTACCAAGAATTTATTAGGTCTATAAAAATCTTCGGAAAAATAGATATTGAAGGAAGTAAAATGCTTACAAATTGTATGATAAAGCTTAGAAAGTTTTAGTATAACAATAAACTAATAAACTAAGTTTGGAGGGCTAAAAATGCCAATATCAATAAAAAAATATACTACAAAAGATACCTTTGTAGCAAGTAATTATCCTAATAAAAATTTTAGTAATTACTATGCCCTTTTTATCGGCAAATACTTAGGTAGTATAATTTACAGGAGTTTATTGTATTTTGACTTGTCTAATATCCCTTCTGGTTTTTATATTAGTAAAGCTGAAATACTTCTATTTATTATAAGAAACGATAATCCTACTTTTCCAAAAAAATTCACAATAAATAGATTATTAGAAAATTTTGAAGAAGATAATGTTAATTACAGCAATCAGCCATCTATAGATGTTATACCTTATACAACAA
Source organism: Caloranaerobacter sp. TR13 (assembly GCF_001316435.1). Taxonomy (NCBI): domain Bacteria; kingdom Bacillati; phylum Bacillota; class Tissierellia; order Tissierellales; family Thermohalobacteraceae; genus Caloranaerobacter; species Caloranaerobacter sp. TR13. The sequence goes on along the minus strand of NZ_JXLL01000002.1, from coordinate 244,029 downwards.
TAACTATCAATGATGAAATAAATTCTTATATAAAAGCTGATATAACTGAATTAATAAAAGATTGCTACTATGGCAACTTCCCAAATTATGGATTTTTAATTAAATCTCTTGATGAAAATTTAGATTCCCTAGTAGCTTTTTACAGTAAAAATTGCGGTGTTAGAGAATATTATCCTAAATTAGAAATTATACTTGATAATCCTGCTTCTCTAGACAATCGACTTTTTGTTTCCTCTGAAAATATAATTAAGTTAACTACTAATATTTATAAATATACTCAACCATACGATGTATCTCAATTTTCTAATTATACTTGGTTTGCCAAAAATATAGGAAATACTAATGATGTGGAAGTAATATTACAAATCAGTCCAAATTCTACTGATTGGATAAATGATTCAGAAACTTTTATTGTAAGGCCAAATCAAATAGTTGCCATATTCCCTAAAACTTTATCTATGTATAGTAGATTAGCTTATAAATCTGCTAAAATCGATAAACCGACCAGCATAGATATTTATCTTCAGGGACAATTTTAATATTCAACAATAATAGCCAATGACTGCATAGTCATTGGCTATTTACCAGTCGTAGTCCTTTTAATCTCCATCAAATATTTCCCCTAAAATACTTGCACCAATTCCTCCTATTCCCTTTTTCTCTCCAACCTGATTAAAACGTGCTGCTGCATATATTCTATCAGCTAAACGCGACAAAGGTAGGCTTTGTAAATAAACCTCTCCAGGTCCTCTTAACTGAGCTAAGAAAAGACCTTCTCCACCAAACAATGCGTTTTTGAACCCTCCAACAAATTGAATATCATAATCAACAGTTGGTGCAAAACCAACAATACATCCTGTATCTACACGTATAGTTTCATTATGAGCTAGCTCCTTTTTTATAATTGTACCACCTGCATGAATAAAAGCCATACCACTACCTTCTAATTTTTGAAGTATAAAACCTTCTCCACCAAAAAATCCCGCTCCTAACCTTTTTGTAAAAGCTACATCTATATCAATTCCTCTAGCTGCACATAAAAAAGCATCTTTCTGACAATAAAATCTTCCACCATATTTTTCTAATTGAATAGGTATTATTTTTCCAGGATAAGGTGCTCCAAAAGCAACATGCCCCTTTCCTCTCCCCTGATACATAAATGTTGTAATAAAAAAACTCTCTCCTGTAATCATCCTCTTGAAACCTTTAAACAATCCTCCTCCAGTAGAGGTTTGCATAACTATACCGTCTTCCATATACATCATAGCACCCGCTTCTGCTCTTACTCCCTCATTAGGATCTAATTCGATTTCAACAATCTGCATATCGTCTCCATAAATTTTGTAATCAATGATATCTCCCATATATTTACCACCCTTCATAATATTAGTCTCTTTATTATTTAAATTATATCATCATTTAAAAAAATATATCCACATTTTCTTAAGTATACGTCAATTTTTATTATTAAAATAAAATCATAAACCCACGATTAAAACATCGTGGGCTTGTCATTAAAAGGCTATTATTAAACCTCCATCATTTGCGTAAACTGTGCTTATTCCACCAGTATCTACAATAATAATGTCTTTAAAGTTATATCTTTTCATAACTTCTTCTTTAAATTTTTCTGCTTTCTCCAAACAATTACAATGAGCTATTCCTAAAATCTTTTCTTCTAACTTTTCACCTTTTTCACCTATCAACTCAATTAACCTTTTAAATGCTTTTTTCGAACCTCTCGCCTTATCTATCATTTCAATTTTACCTTCTTTATTTCCACCTAAAATCGGTTTTATATTTAAAGCTGTTGCTATTCTGCCTTTAAGTTTACTCATTCTACCTGACTTTATAAGATTTTCTAGAGATTCTAAAATAAACATAGTCTTCATCTCATTAATATATTCATTTACCTTTTCAACAATTTCTAAGTTCTTGTAATTTTTCTTAGCAAGCTCTAATATCTTTAGGCTTATCAATGTTTCTGCAACCGAAGCACTCAGCGAATCAAAAACGTGTATAAATTTATCTTGAAACTGTTCTTTATACATTTCTTTAGCCATCAATGCATTATTATAAGTACTACTCAATGAAGATGACAATGTAACTACAAAAATACTTTCAGCTTCCTTAAATCGTTTTATAAATTCCATAGGTGAAGGGCTTGCTGTTTTAGGAACATTAACGCTATTTTTCATTTGATTCAATAAATCTTTTATATCTAATTGTTCATCATCTTTATAATGTTTATCATCAATTTGTATCGATAAAGGAACAATATCAATTTCCCTCTCTTTTTTTAACTTATCGTTCAAATCACAACCACTATCGGCAATAACTTTAATACTCATCAAATTCCCCTTTCAATTTATATACTTATATCTATATTATACTATTTAGTATAATGTTACAATTCAGATTTTAAAATATCTTTTAAAAATATTATTTGCTTTCCTTTATTTATTATTTATAATTTACCCTACCTAATTTCGTTTAAACTTTAATATATTCTTGGATTTTTATAATATAATTAATATGAATAATTGCTTTAAAATAAAAGGGGGGAATGCAAAATGAATAGCATAAAAATATTTACTGATAGTACTTGTGATCTTTCGGGTAAAATTCTTGAAAAACACGATATTTCTGTAGTACCTCTTTATGTAAGCTTTGGTAACGAAGTATATAAGGACGGAGTAGATATAAATACAAAAGAATTATATAACTTAGTTGATAAATATGGAATATTACCTAAAACATCAGCACCTTCACCAACTGATTTTTATGAAGCTTTTAAACCATACATCGATGAAGGAAAAGATATTGTATATATTGGATTATCTTCTAGGATATCTTCAACTTTACAAAATGCAAAAATTGCTGCTAGTAAATTTCCAAATAACAGAATTGAAATAGTAGATTCTTTAAATCTTTCAACAGGCATTGGCCTGTTAGTCCTAAAAGCTGTTGATTATGCAAAAGAAGGTTTAGGAATAAAACAAATCGGTGATAAATTAAGAAGTAAAGTACCTTTAGTAAAAACATCTTTTGTTATTGATACACTTGATTACTTATACAAAGGTGGAAGATGTTCTGCTCTACAAAGTTTTGTAGGAAGTATGCTAAAAATTAAACCAATAGTAAAAGTAGTAGATGGTACAATGATATTAGGGCAAAAAGCTAGAGGTAAAAGAAGAAAAATAATTAATAAAATGCTAGAAAATACAATTAGAGAAAGTGAAAATATAGATTTAGACCGTATTGTAGTAACTCATTCTATGGGATATGAAGATGCTCTTTATTTAAGAAATGAACTTGAAAACAATTTAAATGTTAAAGAAGTTATTATCACAGATGCAGGTTGTGTAATTTCAAGTCACTGTGGTCCTAATACTGTAGGTATATTATATATAAATAAGGAGTAGAACTTTCTACTCCTTTTATTATACAGTAAATTATATTAATTATCTTTAACAAGCCGCACTTCAGTTCTTTCAGTTAAAGAAAGTAAATACATTAAAGTTGTAGCTCCTAATGATAATGCAAATAATATCGGCCAAACCATTCTTACACTATTAGCTTCTATATATTTACCCATAATTACAGGGCCTACAGCATATCCAAACCCAGATATAATTGGCAGCACTGCATTAAATCTACCTCTATGTGAAATTGGTGTGTGATTTGCTATGTAGACACTTGAGTTTGTAACAATAAGTATTTCACCTATTGTCCAAATAACTGTAGATAATATAACCTGATAAAAACTATTAATGTAATATAACATTCCAAAGCCTATAGCATAAAAAATTCCAGCTACAGCTATATTAGTTGTTGATTTATTATCTCTCATAATTACAGTTATAAAAACAGTTAAAATTATTACAGAAAGAGCATTTGTTGTCATAACCCATCCAAATACTTTCGGTCCGTTAGCAGCAAATATTTCTCTTACTTGAAGAGGTATACTAAACGAATGCTGCGAATACACAAATGAATAAATAGTTGATACTGCTGAAAATGCTAATAAAGCTGGTCTTTTTAGTAAAACTAAAATTAAATTTCCTTCTTCAGCTTTTTCATCATCTTTCTTATTGAATGAATCTTTTACTTCATCCTCAGAAGGAATAGTCTCTTCAACATAAATCAAAACTAAAATCAAAGAAATAAATGTAGTTATAGCATCACCTAAGAAAATCCATTCTATATAATTATTATATAGAAATCCAGCTATCAATGGTCCAACAGCTATTCCTAAATTTGTACCAAGATATAGTAAAGAAAAAGCTTCTTGTCTATTATTTGGATTAGTTAAATCTGTAACCATTGCTCCACTCGAAGGATTTGCAGCTCCACTAAAAAAACTAGATAAAATTAAAAGCCATGGTATCATCATAGAATTTCCTAAAAAAGCACATGGAATTAATGTTAAAGCTGCCAAACTTTGAAAAAAAAGCAAAATTTTCTTTCTACCAAAATGATCTGCTAATTTCCCTCCTATTAATGAACCAGGTACAAAAGCTGTTGAAGCTAATAAAATATATTGTCCTGCTGTATGTTCTCCAAGCCCTAGATTTTCAACAAAAAAATAAGTTAAAAAAGGATAAACAAAAGCCCCCATACTGTTTATTATTCGAGCTAAAAATATTATATATATACTTCTCGGTAATCCTCGATAATTATTAAACCTTTTAAACACCCCCATAGTATCCCTCACTTTTCAATAAATTTCCTTACATTATATAACAACTATATACTCTTTTCAATCTTATAATAACTATATTTCATTAAATATTCTTAATATTTTGCCAATTTTACAAATATTTAAAAGGACTCTTATCGAGTCCTTATCCTATAGATATTTTTTGAAAGCTAAATTATTTTTACTATTATATCCAAGTCTTTCATAAAATTTGTGCGACCCTACTCTTTTTATATTAGATACAAACATTATAAAATAGCAATTATGTCTTTTTGCAATATTTTCGATATGTTCAAATAGTTTCTTTCCAAACCCCTTTTGACGAAATTCTTTTTTGATTATCACATTTTCAACAACCATAAATGGTCTGCATTTGCCTGTAAGGTCATTACAAATAACAGCCATAGCACTTCCAATCAATTTATTGTAGTATTTTACACCTAGCAAAAAATAATTAGGATTATTTTTAATATTAGAAAAAACTTCATACATCTTATCCATATCACTTTTCTTACTTGTTAACTCTTCATAGAGAAGCGATAAGTCTTCTAATTCAGATTCTCTAATTTTACCAATACTCACCATAATATCATCCCCCAACACTACCTATATTTAGAATATGTACTAAATACATGTTTTGGTGAGTATTAAATAAGTATAAAGTATTGACTTTACAAGAAAATAAAAATTTGACTTTCGCTTTTTAATAAAATTTAGCCACTTTATTTATAGGTATTGGGCATTTATCTTTCAATATATCAAAATATTCTTCTTCTATTGAAACAATAGCACAAGTAGCAGGCCCTGCTGATTTATACAAATCTACTTTTATATCGCTAAATATGCATAAATCTAAATCATTTGTTCTGGCCATTTCCTTCAGCTCAAATAAAATACCTTTAGACCCAACAGGAAGTATTTCTTGTATAAAAGAATATTTCTTTAATTCTAAAAGAATTTTCAATGAAAAAATCTCTTTACCATTATCAGCAATAACTTCTTGCCCTAATTTAGGTAAACCAACTACTAAAGCAATAGCTCCTTTTTTTGTCATAGGCATAGTCCAATTATTAGTATTTATAATGCCAATGACAGTTATACCCATACCAGTTTGGCAAACTGGAAAATTTTCTTCTGTACTCCCTGTAATTATAATATCTTTACTAGCTGATAAAGGTTCAATAGCCTTTTTGATTCCTTCTATTATTTTATTCCCTGTATCATTCATTTCTACAGTTAATGTATTAACTATAGTTAAGGGTTCTGCACCAACAGATAAAATTTCATATAAAGCAACATTTGTAGTAAAATATCCTAAAATATCAGGAGAAACTTTTACAATATCATTCTCCTTACTTCCTATAGCTCCGCTTGAATCACAAGCTATAACTAATAATTGTTCTTCATTAATTTCTATAAAGGTTAAATCTCTAAATTTTCTTACTTTCATTTTGTACCCTCAACTTATTCCTATTTATTGCTTTAAAAGCTAAATAAGCTAATACAATATTTGCAACTGATGCTAATGTAAGAGGTATAATTACAGCATAAAATAACTTTAAGCCATTAAAAGGTAATCCAAGTAATACTGAAGCAAATGCTGCAACAAGTGCCCCAATAGGACCATTTAAAATAATTGCTAGTATTATAGCTATTGCATAATTAAATTTTCTATAAAATACTCCAAACAAATAACCGAATAATGCCATTTCTAAAGCTATTATAATATGCATTGGAAGTGTTAAAGGAAACCCACTAGTAACGGCTGTAAGTATATGTCCTAATCCTGCTACTAAAGCCCCATAGCTTGGCCCTAAAAACAGTGCGGCAAAAAATCCAGGCATTGAGTCAAATGCTATACTTCCCTGTATTTTAATCAATGCCCCTACTGCTGAAAGTGCAATAAGTATCCCACAATATACTATTTTTATAGTTTTATTATTTTGCTTAGCTGATTTAGTTGTATTCATTTTTTCACCTCCACAATCTAAATATAATATTTCCTCTACATATATGCTAAATCAACCTCGTTAATATGCCAAAATCATTTTCATACAATATCTCAACTAAACACCCAGGCAGTATCTTAAAATGCCACATTTTATCAATGTTTAGGTTTAAAAGATAAGTAATCACAATTCTGATTACTCCTGCATGAGTAACCAAAAGAAAAGTTCCAGTTTTGTCTTTTAATCCATCTATAAACTGAGTAACTCTATTATACATATCTGTTAAACTCTCACCATTAGGTATCCTGTATTTGATATTATCGTTTATCCACCTCTCCCATTCTAGATGATGAGTTTCTGATATTTCTATATAAGATTTCCCTTCAAAAATACCGAAATTCATTTCCTTTAACTTTTCACTAACATAAATTTTTTTACCTATGTGCTTTGATATAATCTCAGCTGTAACTAAAGCTCTAGATAGCGGACTAGAATATAAAATATCAATATTTGCTTTACTTAAAATATCCAATATACTGTTAATTTGCTGTTTTCCTTTCTCTGTTAGTGGAAAATCAGTCCAACCACTATATATCCTCTCTACATTCGCCTGTGTTTCTCCATGTCTTATCAAGATTAATCTCAAAATATCAATCCCCTTAATAAGTAGAATAATAATAGTGAAAAAGTCTGAGATAACTCAATAACTGCTCCTATAGTATCTCCTGTCATTCCACCAATTTTCTTTTTAAAATACATACCAAGTAATAAGGCATATAAAAATATAAGTATTTCACTAAAAGCTAGCGTATAATCAAAAAACATAATCGTTATTATAATTGTAATAAGTATAACGAATATAGCATTTTTGAAATTCGAATATTCAACAAAAGCCTTCCCCATTCCCTTATCTTTTCTAGCATAAGTATTAATAGCACACGAAAGTACTCCACAGCTTCTACCTAAAACAGGTATAATTAATAGTACTTTGAAATCTACAAAATAGCTCAATACTATATTAAGTAATATAATAAAAATAATGCCTATAACACCAAAAGTACCTATTCTGCTATCTTTCATTATGTCTAGTATTTTTTCTTTATTGCGATTGCTAAAAATACCATCAAAAGAATCAGCTAAACCGTCAAGATGTAATCCACCAGTGATCCAAATATAAAATATCCAAACAAATAAAACTGTTACAGCTCTATCTGTAAAATAATTAATTTGACTTACAGCCCATAATAATATACCAATTATCAAACCAACTATTGGTAAATATCTAATACCTTTAATAAAATCTTTTTCGGTAAATTGAAGCCTAACTTTAATCGGTAATCTAGTTAAAAATGTTATCATCAACAGAAAACTCTTCATAACAACCTCACTTAATTTTAATAGGTATTCCTGAAACTGTTAAATAAACGTCTTGTGCTTGTTTTGCTAAATACTGATTTACTCTACCAGCTATATCTCTAAATATGTTTCCTAATCTAAAAGTTGGTACAACTCCCATGCCAACTTCATTTGTAACTATAATTAATCTTTTATTAAACTTTTCAATTGTAAATAACATTTTTTCAATTTCATCAATAATATTTTTTTCAACCTTTTCAACATCAGACATTGAACATCTATCAAAATCTAGTCCACTTTCTAATAACAGATTTGTTATCATAAGTGTTATACAATCAAGTAATATAATATCTGCTTTAATAAAATCTTTATTATTTATAAGCTCATCAAAACTTTTATATTTTTCAATAGTTGCCCATTCTTTAGGTCTAGAATTTTTGTGCTTTTCTATTCTATCAATCATACCTTCATCAAAAGGTATTGCAGTAGCTATATAAACTACATTTTTACCTAATTCTTTAGCTAATCTTTCTGCTAATGTACTTTTGCCACTTCTTGCACCACCAGTTATTAATATAAAATTTTTCAATCTTCCACCTTCTTTTGTTAAGACTCTAATGACTAAAAACTTAATGGAACTATATATGGTACTTTATATTCATTAAGTTTTATTAACTTTACTTCAATACCATAAACATCTTGAATATTTTCTTTCGTCAATACGCTCTCTGGCAAACCAAATGCTTTTATTTTGCCTTTATTCATAAGTAAAATATAGTCACTATACCTGGCAGCCAAGTTTATATCATGTAATGTTGTAATTATAGTTATTTTTTCTTCTCTGTTAAGCTTTTTGCATAAATTTAATATATTTATCTGGTGCTTTATATCTAACTGTGAAATTGGTTCATCTAATAAAAGTATTTTTGGTTCCTGTGCCAATGCTCTGGCAATTATAACTCTTTGTCTTTCTCCTCCACTTATTTCATGAATACTTTTTTCTTTCAAAGTCCATGTTTCAGTATTTTTCATAGCCCTTTTTACAATGTTTATATCTCTTTCAGATTCAGGTCTAAATCTTTTTTGATATGGATACCTGCCCATCATAACAATATCATAAACTGTAAATTCAAAATTCACACTACTATCCTGATGTACAGCAGCCATTGTTTTTGCTAATTCTTTAAAAGCTATTTTATTCAAGTCTTTATCATCAACTAGTATTTTCCCATCTAATGGATTCAATAATTTGCACATATTTTTTAATAAAGTTGTTTTGCCTGAACCATTAGGGCCTAATATACTAATAAATTTCCCTTCTTCGATAATTAAACTAATATCCTCTAATACATCCTCATAACCATAGCTAAAATATATGTTTTTAAGTTCTACTGCATTAGGCATAAAGATACTCCCTTATATAAATTTATTACGCTTAGATTTTCTAAGAAGATAAAGAAAAAAAGGTCCACCAAATATAGAAGTAATAATTCCAACTGGTATCTCAATTCCATTTAAAGCAGTTCTGGCTAGAGTATCGCAAATTAATAAAAAAATTGCTCCTCCTACAACTGAAATTGGTATAAGTATTCTGTGATCTGAACCAAATATAAGTCTAAATAAATGAGGTACAATCAACCCGACAAAGCCAATAATTCCGCTTACCGAAACTGCACAAGCCGCTAAAAAAGATGATAATAATAAAATTACCTTCTTTACTAATTCGACATTCACTCCTAAATTTTTGGCACTTTCTTCTCCTATCACTACTGCATTCATTTCTTTAGTCATTGAGAATAAAACTACTACTCCCAAAAATATAGGAATAATAACAATAATTATCTGCTTCCAATTAGCTCCATTAAAACTCCCCATAGTCCAAGTCACTATTTTAGCTAGTTCATTATGATTAAGCACCATCATTATTGAAATTATAGATGACAATAGTGAACTTATTACAATTCCTGCTAATAAAATAGAAGTAGTAGATATTTTACTTCCAACCTTCGCCAAATTATAAACTATCAAAGTAGTTAATAATGCTCCTGTAAAAGCAAATAAAGATGTTAGTCCAAAACCTAAAATTGTATTATTTAGTCCAAAAATTATACCAAAAGTGGCACCAAAGGCTGCCCCCGAAGAAGCACCCATAACATAAGGGTCAGCCATTGGATTTCTAAAAATAGCCTGATAACATGTACCTACAATTGAAAGCACTGCTCCAACTAAACTAGCCAGTATTATTCTAGGTAATCTAATATTAATAACTATAAAAATATTCGATTTCTTTATATTACTAATATCAACCTTTTTACTTAAAAAACTTATTTTACTTAAAATAATTTTGACAACATCTTTTGCAGGTATTTTTACTGTTCCCAAAGTCGTTGCTATTATAGAAATAAATATAAATATTAATAATAGTGTAAATATATAAATTTTATAATATTTCTTTTGCTTTAAGTACATCATCTAAACCACCAAACTAAAAGTCTAAGTCTTTAATCTTTTCTTTATGGAAAGTTTCTATCAATATTTTAAGCCCTTCATTAATAGCTCTTGGAGCTGCTCTGACAAATATATCTTCATTTACTATCTTATATTTTTTATTCTTAATTGCTGATAATGCTTGATAATTTTCACCATTAACCATTGTATCGATATTAAATTGTCCACCTATGATAATATCTGGATCATGGTCTATAAGTTTTTCAAGACTATACTTCCAACCTGTCACATCATCAGCAACATTCTTGCCACCTGCTAGTGAAATAAGCTCTGATATAAAAGTATCTTTACCTGCTGTATACTCTCCCCATTGTCCTGTACCTACTACATAATATACTCTAGGCTTATTACTTTCTTTTAAATCTTTTAACTCATATTTAACCCTATCAACTTTTGCCCTTAAACTTGATACTAGTGCTCTTGCTTCATAATTTTTATTAACTATAGCACCTAATTTAAGCATATAGTCATATACACCTTCCATATCCTTAGCTGTTGATTTAGCTACAACTTTTATACCAGCTTCATTAAGTTTAGCTATAACCTCATCTTTGAAATGAGTTTCGCCAATAACCAAATCAGGATTTATATCTAATATTAATTCTAAATTCGGTTCAAACATAGTACCAATGCTTGGAATATTATTAACCTCTTCAGGATAATTACAATATTGAGTTCTGCCCTTAATTCTGTCTCCAACACCTAAAGCAAATAGTTTTTCTGTTACTCCTGGAGCCATAGACACTATAGTTTTGGCCTCTTTTTCAACAACATATGTATTGTCACCATCTACGATTGTAATAGGAAATGTTAACTCCTTAAGTTTTTCAGCTCTAACCTTCTTAGCCTCAGCATCCCAACCTATCTTATAATTTAAAGTCTCAAGTATAAATCTTAACGGTAAGTATATATCCTTCCCTTTTTTATATGGCCTAGCATCTAATGTTAAACTCAAATCATTAACCTTAACTTGATTACTTCCTAGAGTAAACTCAAAAACTACATCATCGTTCTTAACAACTATTACATTTCCTTCTTCAATTGTAGTTAATCCAAAGTCTCTTAAGCTTTCTGATGAAACGTAGGATCTGGCATTAATAATTTCAATATTAAGATTTTTATCCAAGCCATCAACACTTACCTTTACATCTGCAGCTAATGCCAAGCTTGATAATACTAAAACTAGAACAAGTGATAAAACTGTAATTCTTAAAAAATTTTTCATGATACCCCTCCTTATAATTTGAAAAATCGAACAAAATCTTTGATTTAAGTAGATTAAAGAAGATTTTGTTGAAATCCATAAACGGAAATTATATTTAAAATTATCCACAATTTAATAATGTATATAATTTCCTTATGGATTATAAAAAACCTTATCCAAAAGGATAAGGTTTAACTTAAGCAATATTAAAATAAATAATCTCAAGTTAAAGCCTATATCCCCGTAGACTTTAAACTTAAATATATAAGCGAAGTATCCTGACTTAGATTCATCACCTATTAACGCCTTCCCAAGAATTAACTCAGTGGCAAATGCTAATAGGCTCCTCATCACAGTGGCGGGACCGTATGGGATTTTCACCCATTTCCTTCTACTTATATATTGTATTTTATTGTAAAATCTCTTTTATAGCATTAATTAGCTTCACATTATCTTTATGACTTTTAATAGCAACCCTAAAATAAGTATTGTCTAACCCAGCAAAATCATCACAAACTCTAATATAGATATTATATTTCATTAATTTTTCTCTCATCTCATATGCATTGCCTTTTTTAACTCTACATAAAATAAAATTGGTCTGACTATTAAAAAAATCAATATCTTTGATTTTTTTTAACTCTTTATACAAATAACTTTTTTCAGCCTGCAGCCATTTTTTAGACTCTTTATAAAATATTTCATCATCTAAAACTGTTGTGACTATCGATAAAGCCAAACTATTTATTGTCCAAGGCTCTTTGTATTTATTTAATTTCTTAATAATATCACTATTAGCTATACCGTATCCAAGCCTTAATCCTGGAATAGCATAAAATTTCGTCATTGACCTTATAATAAATATAGGAAATTCTTTAAAAAGATTTACATATGATTCTTCATCAGTAAAATCAATAAAAGACTCGTCAATTAATAAATATGCCCCAATTTCTTTAATATAACTAATAGCAGGTAGTAAGTTTTTATATCTAATAAAATGACCAGTTGGATTATTAGGATTGCATAATATAAGTAAATTAGGCTTTGCTTTTTTTAAATACTCTAACAAAGCATTTGTTTCTAAATTAAAATCATTAGAATATGTTAGTTCATAATTGCAAATAATACTTCCTGTTAAATTAAATGCTCTTAAATACTCATTAAAAGTTGGCTGTATAATAACTACTTTATTAGGACAAAAAGCTCTTGCAAATAGATATATTAATTCAATTGCTCCATTACCTATTATGACTTGAGAAGTTTCAACATTTAATCTATCGGCTAATACTTTCTTTACGCTTTCTCCATCTATTTCTGGATATCTATTTATTGTATTTATGCTTTCAATGAGCTTTTCTTTTACTTTTTCAGTTATACCTAGGGGATTTATGTTAACACTAAAATCTAAAACTTTTTCCTGATTTTCTCCATAATAGCCTCCGTGCTTATTCATATAATGCTCCTTTCATTCAGCAAATCATAATCATAGTAAAGCCATAGTAATAATGACTATTAGTAAAATCTCTGCCCCATACATAATTTTTATTGCATCTTTTATATTGATAATATTTAACTCTCTATTTTTATCCCCTATAGTAGGTTTGTACACTTTCTTTCCAAAATATATATTTGTTCCACCTAATTGAATATTTAATAGCCCAGCAACCACAGCTTCAGAATACCCACTATTAGGACTTTTATGATTCCTTTTGTCACGTTTTAAAATCATATAGCCATTTTTAAAATCGTACCCAAGTAAAAGCCCACAAATGAGCATAAGTAAGCTTCCTATTCTAGCAGGTATGTAATTCACTATATCATCTAATTTTGCAGAAGCATAACCTATTTCTCTATATGGTTCGTGCATATAACCTACCATTGAATCTAGTGTATTAACAGTTTTGTAAAAATAAGCCATTTCTATTGGTATACCTAGTGCTAGTCCAACTCCTACAAACATCAATGGTGCAATTACTCCATCTATTGTATTCTCAGCAATAGTTTCAACTGTTGCTCTAATTATCTCCTTCTCTTGAAGTTGACTTGTTTCTCTTCCAACTAAATAAGAAAGCAGTTTCCTAGCTTTGTTAATATTCTTTTCTTTTAATGCATAATAGACTTTCATTGTTTCTTTCTCAAGACACCTAGCTGCTATGGAAGCATATATTAAATAAACTGTAAGTATAAAACCTAATTCAAAATGTATAATATATGCAAATTTTATTAAAAAATAAATTATAACCAAAACTGTTATTAAAGTTGCAAAAGTTAAAATAAATCCACCTTTTCTTTTAGATAATATATTACTTTTTCTAATGAGCTTTTCATATTTTGCTATTAATTTACCTATATACTTAATAGGATGTGGCCAATTATGCGGATCACCGATAATGCAATCTAAAATAACTGCTATTATTAAAATATATATTTTCATTATTTCAACCCCATAATTTTCTTTATACCATCTAAGTCAATATGTTTTCTAACTATTTCAGCTAATTTAGTATATTCTTTTTCTTTAATCCCCTTATAACTCATATTGCAATAAGATATTTCTATACCTTTCTTTTGTTTCAGCCAATTAACAAGTTTTTCTCTAAAATTATCATTTTCAAATATCCCATGTAAATAAGTTCCAAATACCCTGCCATCTGCACTTATTGCCCCGTCATATCTTCCTTCATCCAATTTGATAAATGGCTTTGAATCTCCAATAAGTTCTGTTTCACCCATATGAATTTCATAACCTTCTATTTTAGAATCAATATTTTGCTCTAAAAAACAATTATCTGTAATTATTTTTCCAATAACCTGTTTTGTACACTTAGTTTTTTTCATAGTAGTCCTTATTTCTAATAAAGATAGTCCATTTATTCTTTTTAATGTTGACTCTACTGAATAAAGGTCAACAATTTCTAAACCAAGCATTTGATACCCACCACATATGCCCATAATTGGTATGCCATCTTTATGTTTTTTATAAATTTCTCTATCAAAGCCTTTTTTAAATATGTACTTCATATCGGCTATAGTATTTTTGCTGCCCGGCAATATAATCATATCAATATCATCAAAGTCCTTCTTTTGTACTATATATCTAATATTTACATCTTTTTCAAAATCAAACGGCGTAAAATCGCTAAAATTAGAAATATGAGGAGTTTTAATCACTCCAATATTAATACCACCTGTATTTTTCTGCTTAAATCTTGAAGTTTCACTATCTTCGTCATCTATATATAACTCCATATAAGGTATAACCCCTAAACACGGCTTGCCAATCTTTCCTTCTAACATTTTGATACCTGGCTCAAGTATTTTTATATCTCCTCTAAATTTATTTATAATAAACCCCTTAATTCTATCTCTCTCACTTTTTTCTAAAAGCATAATTGTTCCATAAATTGAAGCAAATACTCCACCTTTGTCAATATCCCCAACTAAAATAACTGGCGCATCAACCATTTCTGCTAATCCCATATTTACAATGTCATTTTCTTTTAAATTGATTTCAGCTGGACTCCCAGCACCTTCTATAACTACTATTTCAAATAACTTATCAAGCTTATAAAAAGACTTTTTAATTATTTCCATCAATTTATGCTTTTCTCTGTAATAATCTTCTGCTTTCATGTTTTTATAAACCTTACCTCTAACTATAATCTGGCTACCCACTTGACTAGTTGGTTTTAGTAAAATAGGATTCATATCAACAATAGGCTCAATCTTTGCTGCTTCTGCTTGTACAACTTGAGCTCTACCCATTTCTAAACCATCTTTTGTTACAAAAGAATTTAATGACATATTCTGTGATTTGAAAGGTGCAACCGAATAACCGTCTTCTTTAAAAATTCTACAAAACGCTGCTGTAATAATACTTTTACCCACAGAAGAACCTGTCCCTTGCAGCATAATTTTTTTAGCCAATCAATCAACTCCTTACATATATAGTCAAATAAGGGAAATTGTAGTTGTGGGAAGAAATAAAAAAAACACATAGAGGTTAACTATGCGTCTATGAAAAGAACTACATACTTCCCTCCGAAGTACAAGTCTACGGCTTTCAAGGCAGGTCTCCTGGCTCGTAGTTCATCTTACTCTCTTCCCCTTCCCGGTTACCCAGTGGTTAATGGAAGATTTCATCCCTACTCACAGTAGCGGGGGCTGCAGAGGATTTTCACCTCTTTCCCTTTTAAGTTCCGTAAAGGAACACCCTGAAATCTATGGAATTGTATCAGCCAATTACATTATATTTAAATTAGATTTTTTTGTCAATTAATTTTTCTTTCTATTGACACTTCATTTTTTACATTTCAATAACTTTTTCACTTAATACATTCATCAAAATTTAATTTAATCATAAATTTATATTAAAAGATTTTTTATCTATCCAATCGATAATATCAAATTTACCCCTAATTTCCTGTATTCTAATTTAATAAATAACAAATGGCGAATAGCCAACAACGATATTAATGAAGAGGTGTGGTTATGAAGATAATAAGATTTGGCACAACTGGAACTGAAATAATGAAGATACAAGCAGTTTTAAAAAAAACTGGCTATTACTCTGGACCTATAGATGGTATTTTCAACATTAATACTAAATTATCAATAAAAAATTTCCAAAAAAACAGAAATCTCCCTATCACAGGAGAAATTGATAAAGCTACTTACTACCAAATTAAAAGATTAATTTTAGGTTATGATTACTATATTATACAAAAAGGAGATACACTATTTGATATTGCTGAAAAATATGATACAACTGTTGATAAAATCATTACAACTAATCCAAACTTAATACCTTATAACTTAAATATTGGTGAAAAAATAGTAGTTCCTTATAATATTGATATTGTTGATACTAATATAAATTACACCTATGATATTTTAACAGATGATATAAAAGGCCTTTTAGTTAGGTATCCTTTCTTACAATCAGGTAGTATTGGTAAAAGTGTACTTGGTAGAAAGCTTTATTATTTAAAATTAGGTAAAGGTAGTAATGAAGTGTTTTATAATGGTGCTCACCACTCATTAGAATGGATAACCACTCCACTACTAATGAAATTTATTGAGAATTTTTGTAAAGCATATATCCAAAATAAATCTATTAAAGGTTATAATATTCGAGAAATATTTGAAAAAAGCAGTATTTATATAGTTCCTATGGTAAATCCTGATGGAATAGATTTAGTACTGAATGGATTAGATAATAATAATCCTTATTACGATGATTTAATTAGATGGAATAATGGAAGTATGGATTTTTCTAAAACATGGCAAGCTAATATACACGGTGTAGACTTAAATCATAATTATAATGCTTCGTGGGAAGAGTCCAAAAAAGCTGAACCTTTATATGGAATCTATGGTCCTGGTCCTACAAGATACTCTGGTCCTTATCCAGAGTCCGAACCAGAATCCAAATCAGTTGCAGATTTTACTAGAAAACATGATTTCAGGCTCGTTTTAGCATATCACAGTCAAGGAGAAATAATCTACTGGAACTATAAGAATCTAGCCACAGATGAAGCATTAAAAATAGGAAAAAAACTGTCTCAAGTAAGTGGCTATTCATTAGCCGAAGCTTATGGTATTGCCAGCTATGCAGGATATAAAGATTGGTTTATAAAAGAATATCGGAGACCAGGATATACAATAGAAGTCGGAAAAGGAAAAAATCCACTTCCTATATCTCAATTTAATAAAATATACGCCGATAATGAAGAACTGCTGCTATTAGCAGCGATAATATAGGTACTTGGTACTTGGTACTAGGTACTGGAATAAAAGAATAGAGGGCAGGGAACAGGGAACAGTAGACAGGATAAAAATTTAAAATTGAAACTGTTAACTGTTCCCTGGTAACTGGCAACTATATTATAGCTTTCTAATTTTATTTAAAATAATTTTCTGTTCAACATGTGCAACTAATCTTCTTGTATAATCAACTACATCTGGATTGACACTTATACTGTCAATTCCTTCCTTAACTAGAAATTCAGCAAATTCAGGATATAGTGAAGGAGCTTGACCGCATATAGACACAGTCTTACCATATTTATGCGCTGCTTCTATTAATGTCTTTATTGCCTTCTTAACTGCTGGATTTCTTTCATCAAAATATCCCATACTATTCAAAATTCCTGAATCTCTATCTGCACCTAATATAAGTTGTGTCAAATCGTTGCTCCCTATACTAAATCCATCAACAAGTTTAGCAAATTCTTCAGCTTCAAATATTACAGAAGGAACTTCTGCCATTATCCAAATTTTAAAGTTATTTGTTCTTTCTAAACCTTCTGAAGCCATTATTTCCATTACTTTCTGTAATTCCCATGTTGTTCTTACAAAAGGAAGCATAGCCCATACATTTATTAATCCATATTCTTCTCTAACTTTTCTTAATGCCTTACATTCTAATCTAAAACCTTTCTCATATTCAGAGGATATATATCTTGAAACTCCTCTCCAACCAATCATAGGGTTGTTTTCAATTGGTTCTACTTCTTCTCCACCCTTCAAACCACGGAATTCATTAGTTCTAAAATCACTTAGCCTTACTACTATTGGTTTTGGATATACTTCTTGAGCTACTAAAGTTATTCCCTCTGCCATTTTCTCGATGAAATAATCTTCCATCCCATTTTTTAATAAATACATAGGATGAGCTCCTACTAAATTTGAAAAGATAAATTCCGTCCTCATAAGCCCAATTCCATCAAAAGGTAAGTTTTTATACTTACTTATGATTGATGGTTCCCCCAAGTTCATATATATTTTAGTACCTGTAATAGGTGCTAATTTATATAGTATTTCTTCACTTAAACTAATACCTTCCGTTTTTTTGTTTTTATTCTCATCATCGGTGCCCAATACTTTACCTTCATAAACAACTCCTCTTGTTGCATCTACAGTAACTATCATACCTTCTTCTAGTACTTCTGTTGCTTTTTTTGCACCAACAATACATGGAATTCCTAATTCTCTTGATACAATAGCAGCATGGCAAGTTCTTCCACCTTCATCTGTAACAACAGCGGCAGCTTTCCTCATTGCTGGTACCATATCTGGGTTAGTCATTACAGTAACTAATATATCTCCTTCTCTAACTCTAGAAATCTCATTAATATCTTTTATCTTTATAACTTTTCCACTACTTATACCTGGTGATGCAGATAAACCTTTAACTAAAACATTCAGATTGGTCTTGACTTCAGTCGTATCTTTACTATCTTTTAAAGTTGTAATTGGTCTAGCTTGTAATATATATAATTCTTTAGTATCATTATCAAAAGCCCATTCTATATCTTGTGGTGAATTATATAACTTTTCAATCATAATTCCTTTTTCACTTAATAATTTTATCTCATCATCACTTAAGCATTGCGAAATAGCTTTATCATAACCTAAAAAATCTTTGACGCCAATCTCTACTGTACCAACTCCATTGTCTTTTCTAACTATCATAACGTTTTTCTCTGCAATATTCTTATCTTTAATCTGTAATGTATTTTTATCAATAATATATTCATCTGGTGTAACTATTCCAGAAACTACAGCCTCACCAAGCCCCCAGCTTGCATTTATCATTATTTCATTAATATCATTAGTTACAGGATTTGCAGTAAATAAAACTCCGGATTTTATACTATTTACCATTTTTTGCACAACTACACTTAATGCAACTTCAAAATGATCAAATCCTTGTTTTTCTCTATAATAAATAGCACGTGCAGTCCAAAGTGAAGACCAGCATTTTTTAATGTGAGTTAATATTTCTTCTATTCCTTTTATTTCTAAATAAGTGTCCTGTTGGCCTGCAAATGAAGCTTCAGGCAAATCTTCAGCAGTAGCGGAACTCCGAATAGCAACATGCAAATCTTTTATCTTAAGCTTATCAATAATCTCATTGTATGCATCTACTATTTCAGTTTTAATATTTTCAGGTATACCATATCTTTCAATATATTCTCTTATTTTAGAACTTCTTTCATATAATTCAGAAGAATTTTCTATATCTAAGTCATTTATTAAATCTTTTATTTTTTGTTTAAGACTATAATACTCAATAAAATGATTATATGCATCTGAAATTATGCAAAAACCTGGTGGAACATTAATTCCGTTTCTAGTTAATTCTCCAAGGTTTGCTCCTTTACCGCCAACTATAGATAAATCCTTTTTACCCACTTCTCTAAACCATTTTATATATTTGTATGCTTTCATTAAAAGCACCTCCTTAATAATAACTCTATATATATTATATCACATTTCATTATATGTGTTATACTTTTTTAAAACGTTTTTAATTTTGTATGTATTAAAAAAAGGAGCATTTTGCCCCCTATTTTTGCAAATTTATCTGATATAAATCTTTCCTCAAATGTTTCAGTATAGGTAATTGTTTTCTAATCTTTTCTACTCTTTTTAAATCTATTTCCTTAATTAAAATTCCTTCTTTTTCATCTAATTTACCTACTATACCTCCCCAAGGGTCAGTTACAATTGAATTCCCATACGATACATACGATGCACTTTCATTTCTAGCTGGTGCTACAGCTATCATATAAACCTGATTATCTAATGCTCGCATTCTAAACAACAATTCCCAATGAGCAGGTCCAGTTGTCATATTAAATGCAGCTGGCACAATTATAACTTTGACACCTTTTAGAGCCATCAATCTAAACAATTCAGGAAATCTAATATCATAGCAAATTGCCACACCTATTTTCCCATATTCCGTATCTACAATAGTTAAACTATCCCCTCTGCTCAATACATCTGATTCTCTAAAACTAATTCCGCCTTCAACATCTACATCAAATAGATGTATTTTTCTATGTTTGCCGATAATGTTACCTTTTTTATCAAAAACAAAGCTCGTATTATATATATTACCTTTATCGTCTTTTTCTGGTATAGAACCTCCTATTAAGTAAATACCTCTTTTTTTAGAAACCTCTGATAACATTTTGATAGTTTCCCCATCTGGATATTTTTCTGCATATTTAGGAAAATAACTATTATTATAAGGGCAGTTAAACATCTCAGGTAATACAACGAGTTCAGCTCCCATGTCAACTGCTCTATTTATCATTTCTTTTGCTTTTTTTATATTCTGTTTCTTATCTTCACTAACTAATAATTGACATAACCCTATTTTAAATCTGTCCAATTTACTCACTCCCCATTCTATTACTTAAACCATATATTTATCTCTCTTATTGCAGCTTCTATACTATCAGATGCATGTACTATATTTTTAGTTACACTATTTGCATAATCTCCTCTAATAGTTCCAGGTAATGCCTTCTTAGGGTCTTTATGCCCATTCATATTTCTTATTATTTCTATTGCATCTTCACCTTCTATAATCATTACCATTACAGGCCCTTCCATCATATAGGCAACTAGTTTTTCAAAAAAATCTTTACCCTTATGCTCTGCATAATGCTGCTCTAAAATCTTTCTATCAGCTCTTATTAGCTTTGCATCTAAGATTTTAAAACCTTTTCTTTCATATCTACTTATTATCTCGCCTATCAGCCCCCTTTTAACACCGTCTGGTTTTATAATAACTAATGTTCGCTCCATAAAAACCCTCCTTCTGTATTAATTATAATTATACCCTATATACAAAAAATCCAACCAATTGAGGTTGGATTGCAAGATTCTATATACCGATCTTATTTGCTAAATATCGTAAACAACAAAGCAATAACTATCATAGCCAATATATATATTAAATTAACATTTTTATACCATTTAGTTTCAGAACTTAAAAATACCTGTTTTACTTGTTTAACTTTATCGTTATCTTTCTGTTCTTTTTGTTTTAATTTAGGATCAATTTCAAATATTTTTTTCTTGAAATAATTTGATAAAGTATTTTTAACAACAATATAATATACAAATGTAGCAAATACAAATAATAATTTGTTTTCACCTATATTAAAAATATCAAAATACTTAAGAGCTAAAAATATTAAAAAATATGCAATAAGCATTATAACAAGCGTAAAATAGTATTGTTTAATAATTTTTCTTTTTTTATCCATATTAACTGCCCTCCCTACTACTTATATACCAGAAACTGAAAGCTCCTTTATCTTTAAAGATGGTGAACCAATAAAACCATTCCCCATAGGTAATGCAAACTTCAAATCATTGCCTACTTCTAATACATTATTTAATAAATCATAAAAATTACCAGCTATTGTTATCTGATTTACAGGTCTATTTATTCTTCCATCTACTATTTCATAACCTGATGATGCAAGTGAAAAATCTCCAGAAACAGTATTTAAGCCCGAATGTAGCCCTTCCACATTGGTTATAAGTATACCCTTTTTAATACTTTTTATCATTTCATCAAGACTTTTATTTCCTTTTTCAATATACATATTTGTTGGTGATATAGAAACAGGTGATTTAAATGAAGATTTAAAGCCATTCCCTGTCGACTGTACTCCATCTTTTTTAGCAGTCTTTGTATTATGCAAGTATGTTGTAAGTACACCTTTATCTATAACCTTTTTATATTTTGTAGCGACTCCTTCACTATCAAAACTGCAAGAAGCGATTCCACCTTGCATAAATGGATCATCCACTATTGTTATAATTTCATTTGCTATCTTTTTATTTAATTTACCTTTAAGTAAAGATAAATCTTTTTGAACATTCTCAGCTGAAAAAATAGGCGAAAAAGCCTCTAAAATATTAGCTGCAACATCATTTCTCAATATTATTGGATAAGCATCAGATTTAATACTCTCTGCACCTAACATTGAATTTGCTTCATCTACAGCTTGCTTAGCTAATGCTTTATAATCAAATTCAGAAAAATCATTTGAAATTACATATTTGCTGCTAGTCTTAACATCATCGTTTTCTTTTACCATTACATTCACATAAGCATAAGCAATATTAGACTTATTCTCTAAATCTAGTCCTTTTGTATTGACAAGCATTGTGTATAAAGACTGCTTACCAAAAATACAATGAGGTACAGATACAACTCTACTATCAAGCTTTAGAGCTTCCTTTTCCAATAACTTTATAAATTCTATTTCATCTTTAGCACTAATATTTTCTAATTCATCATTAAAACTATTAACTTCTCTATAAGTATTTGAACCCACAAATATTTCTTCAATATCCTCACTGTCTATTACCTTCGCATTTTCTATGGCCTCGTTAATCAGCATATCTATAGAAGTTTCGTCTATTTTTTCCGTGTAAGAATATCCCATTTTACCATTATACAAACATCTGAATGAAAGACCTTCTTCTTTTGAAATACTAAACTCATCTATTTCGCCTTTAAATACTCTTAAGTTAAAATTATTACTTCCTTGGATATAAACTTCCATATCTTCTAAACCTACTTTTCTACCTTCTTCAAATATTTTATTTATTAAGACTCTTTTATCCACTTCTATTCACCCTTTCTTCCGCCTACTGTCATAGATTGAACTCTAATGGTAGGTTGCCCTACATTAGCTGGAATACTACCACTAACTGAGCCGCACATTCCCTGGCCAAATCCTAAATTATTACCTACCATATCTATTTTTTTCAAAACTTCTAAACCATTGCCGATTAATGTAGCTCCTCTAACAGGTTTCTCTATTTTTCCATTTCTAATCAAATAACCTTCCATAACAGCAAAATTAAAATCACCAGTTGATGTATTTACTGAACCTCCACCCATATATTTTGCATATAAACCATATTCTGTATTAGCTATTATCTCTTCCTTAGTTGATTTACCATTAGCAATATAGGTATTTGTCATCCTTGAAGTCGGAGCATATTTGTAAGATTGTCTTCTGCCAGAACCTGTTGATTTTACTCCCATTCTTCTACCGTTCAACTTATCAACCATATAGCCTTTTAGTATTCCATTTTCAATAAGTATATTCTTCTGAGTCGGAGTACCTTCATCATCTATATTTTGTGACCCCCATGCATTTGGTATTGTACCATCATCTATTGCAGTAACAAGTTCTGATGCAACTTTTTCTCCTATTTTCCCTGCAAATATTGACGTTCCTTTTGCTACAGAAGTAGCTTCAAGTCCATGCCCACAAGCTTCATGGAATATTACACCACCAAAATCATTATCAATAATTACTGGCATTTTACCACTTGGGCAATAATCTGCATATATCATAGTTTTAGCAATCCTTGCTGCTTCTTTTGCATATTCTTCAATATTTATTTTCTCATAAAACTCAAACCCCATATGAGCACCAGGAGCATAAAATCCCGATTGCATTTCTCCATTTCTTGAAGCTACAGTTTGAATAGCTGTTCTCGTTCTTACTCTTTTATCCTCTACATAAAGACCTTCAGTATTAGCAATCAAAACATTTTGCTCTTCATCTAAATATCTAATAGTAACTTGAGTTATAACTTCATCATAATTTTTTGCTGCAAAATATGCTCTTTTCATCAAATCAATTTTTTTAGATTTCTCTATGGTACTTGGTAATAATACT
The DNA here is from genome assembly GCF_001316435.1 of Caloranaerobacter sp. TR13. NCBI lineage: Bacteria > Bacillati > Bacillota > Tissierellia > Tissierellales > Thermohalobacteraceae > Caloranaerobacter > Caloranaerobacter sp. TR13. The sequence goes on along the minus strand of NZ_JXLL01000002.1, from coordinate 219,795 downwards.
ATGTTATGTATGCTTTTTACATCGCTTTTCATCAAATTTAAAGTAATATCGCCTTTTGCTCCATTTAAAGCCAAAGCTGCCTCTTTTGCTACTTTCAAAAGATTTTCCCTTGAGGAATTGTTTGTATATGCATATACACTATTTGTTTTATTAAATATCCTTATTCCTATTCCAAAATCTCGTCCTGATACTGCTTTCTCAATCTTCCCACCTATCATTAAAAGACTATTATTAAATTTGTCTTCAACAAATATTTCTGCAAAATCTCCACCCGTAGATAGAGCCTCAAGCAAAACATCTTCTATTACTGATTTACTTAACATTTTAATTCCCTCCTTGTCCAATAATTAAACATATTCATACACAAACACATCTACCTGATAATTTTCAAAAGTTTCAAAACCAGCTTTATAAGCAGATTCTTTTATTTCTTGTATATCTGGACACATAAATGAAAGCCAATCATATCCACCTTCTAAATATTTTGAAAAGGCAAAATTGATACCATCTAGATAATACCCTTTTCCACCTAAATATGATATTGAAAGACCTTTCCCCTTTGCCTTTTTATTGCTTAGTATAATTGTAGAATTAATATTTTGGCCTTCTTTTAATACATATATTGAACCTTCATTTATCAATTCTTCAAGTAACTCTTCTGTTGCTTTCATGAATGTCCAATCAAATGATAAATATCCATTGCTAGCTTTTATTTCATTACTATTTAAAATATATTTGACTTCTTCAACTTCAGTTGCCTTCTCAAAATGCTTTACATTTGATAAGTTTAAATCAATCTCACCAGATTTATAAAAAAATCTAAATGCAGTAGTTTTTTTGAAGCCAAACTTTTCAATAATTTTTATGCTTTCATAGTTCTCTATATAAGTAGATAAAGCCAAAGATTTATATCCTTTTTTCTTAGCCTTATCAATATAATACTTGGTTATTTCTTTTCCTATCCCCATTCCTCTAGATTTGCTATCAACCCTTATCCCTTCAAGCCAATATTCTCCAGGTCTTAATACTGTAAATTTAGCAAAACCTTTTACTTTCCCATCAATTTCTGCTACTGTAAATTCTCCTTCTTTATCAGCTATCCAATCGTCTACAACTAATGGAATATAGTCATCCCCATCCCATATAGTCTTTGAGATGCCTAATATTGATTCCTTGTCTTTTTCTGTTGCTTTTCTAAGACTAATCATAGTTAAATACTCCCCCATCAAAATATTCTCTGTTAATAAAAATCTATCAATGAATCCAACTATTGTCAACAATTAACTTTTACAAAGCAAAATTTTAGCAGAGGTTTTTAATACCTCTGCCTGAAGTAGGTATTGTTTTAGCAATAGCAGCCAAATAGTATTACTAACAATAAGAAGAAGAACAATAAGCTATCGTCACCATCTCCACACCAATCACACTTATTAAAGAATAAAACTAGCAATAGAAAGAAAAATAATAAACTTTGATCATTATAGAACAATCCTTCAGCCACTCAAACTCCCTCCCCAAATATGTTATAGGTTTCGCCTAATATATACTATTCTAGAAGGGAGTTTTTGGTTACAAAACTTAACTAATATATATTATCAGATTTAATTATTTCCATTATTTTTTCTATTTTCTTAATTTGCTTATTGGTTTTATCATCCAAAACAGGTTTAAAACATTTTATAAAATTCACCATAGATTCAACCTTATTTACATTAGATTGAATAGACTTATTCTTGTATCCTGTTATATTAGCTTTTGCTTGATATATTCTTTCTTTAGAATCTACAGCCATACTAATTATTTTTTTATCTTTCTCATTCACATATTTTGATATCTCTTTTAATATTCTTTCTTTTCTCTGTATCCTGTCCATGCCTGATAATGTATTCACAACTTCTTTTGAATAATCACCATCTACAAGCCTGTTAATCTTATAAATTATTTCTAATACATCTTGTATTTTACTTAAAATTCTTTGGTCTTTTTCATAAAAGTAAGGTTTTATATTCTTCATCATCTCAATTCTATCTTTAACATTAATATTTCCTAAATCAATATTTAAATTTTTAACTCCAAATAAAAGGAATAAAGGTATTATTATTCCAATCGAACCAAATAGACTCTTAGTATTTTGACTTTCATTATTAAGTAGTTTATTATACATACTTAGATTTCACCTCTATTCTTTTTGGCATGTCTAGTCATTTCTAATATATTTTATGCAAATATAGAATAAAGGTGAAAAAAGTTATCAGCCAATAGCATGTATATTTTTCACATTTCCAATAAAGCGTTCTATCTCTTTTTTGCCTTTCAAAATATATATTTCTTTTTCTGTTAAGCAGTTTTCTAGCTTAGCTAATATTTCTGGCTTATTCTTAACTGGATATTGCCATATCCACTTTAAAAATTCCCAATCAATTTTTTCATCACATCCTTGAGTTATATCAGGTCTTGATTTTCTTCTATACATGAATCTTCTTTTTATTGCTCTATATATACAAAATAATCTTGACATATCAATAAAAATAACTGTATCAGCTAACTCCAGCCTCATATCTAATGTATTTCTATAATTACCATCTATTATCCATGAATCTTTTTCTAAAAATGCTTTTAACTTACTTAAAAACTCTTCTCTTGGCGCTTCTATCCATCCTGGTTTCCAATGGATTGTATCTAAATGCAAAACATCTATACCTGTTATTTCTCCTAATCTTTTGGCTAAAGTCGATTTTCCTGAGCCTGCTGACCCAAGAATTAATATTCTTTTCATTTCAACACCTCTTTATTTATATTGAATATAATTTCCTATGGATTATAGAAAACTACTTTTTAATTTCAATTTCTGACCATATATATCCACCATCATTAGTCTTGTATAAGTGCCAAGCTCCCCATTTTGAAGTATCTTGTCTGATAATCCAGCCAACATTACTATTAACCAATGTAAACTTTACATTCCCTTTAAGATTTATATCTATTGTAATTCTATCCCAATGTTGTGCTCCATTTTTTGTTTTATAAATATACTGATCATTAATAATCCATCCTTCTTGTAAATTAATAAAATCTATCGCAAATTTACCAGAAATAGTTATAGGTGTAGATGGCTTCCAACTGACTCCTCCATCTTTCGTTTGAAAGAAAACTATCTTACTTTCATCTTTTATATCTCCAGGAAATACTTCCCAAAATACACCCTCTCTATCTGAAAAGAATTTTGGCAGTGATATATGTGGGTTAACATTAAGCAATTCGATTTCTTTAGGAATTGGAAGTTTTTCTGCATGCCATGTGTAACCACCGTCTTTTGTAACATAAAACCATCTTTCATCTAGCGATCCATAATCTACTACTGTCCAACCAGTCTGTATATCATTAAAACTTATTCCAAATTTATGCCCAGCAAACGGCAATGCACCAGATGTTTTTTTATCTGGTTGATTTGTCATTATTTTTATCCAGTTATTCCCACCATCTCTAGTGAAAAAAATTTCTACAACTTCACTTCCTAAAGCACCGTCAGCATTTGCCATAAGCCATCCATTATTCTGGTCTATAAAATCTAATGCAGCAACATTCTTTATACCATTAAGTTCTTTAACATTCCAAGTTTGACCTTCATCAGCTGTCTTAAGGATTATTGCCTTGCGTTCATCTGTATTGCCTATTGCAATCCAGCCCGTGTTATAATTAATAAAGTCATATACAATACCATCTGGTAAATTTCCAATTGAAAAGTTAGGTGGAGTTACTTCACTCCATGTTTTCCCTCCATCAATAGTCCGCAAAATATTATTCTCTTCAAAAGCAAAACCTAACCTCTCATCAACCATTATGATATACTTAATTTCTAACGGTTGTTTTATTTCCTTCACTATATCAGTTTTATCATTTATTTTTTTAGTTGCTGACTCTTCTGTTTCTATAGGCAAGTTTTGCTCAACTTTATGCCTTGTTCTAAAAATAGGAAACACAAACAAAGCTAATCCAGCTAACACTATTATTAAAACTTGTTTCCAACGAACCATGTTTTTACATCTCCTATACATATTTAAAAGCCTAATCTAATTGATATAAACTACTTTCTTAAACGTTTACAATACTATAAAAACTGTCTCATTATCTACTGCTATCATAAATTACATATCTCTTCAATAATTTCAATTGCATCAACAACAAACTTTGGACACTGCGTTACAAAAAGTTCTTTCTCTTCTGCAATTCTCATTCCTTCTTCAGTACTTATATCACACTCTAATAATTCTTTACATATAACACTCCCATTACGTAATCTGAATTTTTTTAAGAATTCTTCTATAAGTGTGTATGTCTTTTCTTTTGCCAATTTATCTTCTGGATCTTTCGGTCCATATTTAAGCCCTATTACCATCAAGGCTCCAGTTACTGCTCCACATGTTTCCCCCTGTTTCATTCCTCCACCAAAACCACATGAAATCTTTAATGCTATTTCAGAACTTAATCCTAATTCTTTGCTGAACATTGAAAGTACTGCCTGTGAACAATTAAAACCTTTATTAAAACACGATATTGCATAATCTTTTTTATTCATTAGCATCTTCCTCTCACATGTTATTAATCTCTTTTGAGTTAATTTTAACATACAATATCCGTATCAATTAACATATTAAATCTATTTAAATAGAAAACTATTCGTCAAATGGAGTCGTACCCTTTGAATCCTTTATTAATATAACATATTGAAAATAATCAGTAGTGACTCCTCCAATAGGCTTTTTAACAAAATATAGTTTCTTATTAAAAGGTGAATCAGTTCCTATTAATCTAAATATAGTTATATCAGTCTTAGCAAATCTATTAAGAATACCAATATCCTTTATCGCTGAAACATTTCTTTTTACACCATATTTTTTACCCCATGTCATTCGGAAACAGTTAATATAACCATAAGCAATCGACAGTACTTTATCTTTCACCGGTGAATCATCTCTATTTAAATACATAGCAAATCTGTCCTTTTCGTCCATATATGAATGGCAAAGTCTTTGGTATACATGCTCCAATCCCCATTGCCCAAAATATTTTCCTTTAGGAAGTTGGTTATAAACTCTTTTAAAATTATCATATATACTCTGTTCTCTAATTATGTCAAAATCTGCTTCATATGCATTAATGCTATTTTCTATATTATCTACTACGATGCTAAAATCGAAAAATTTGTCTCCAAAATATTCCTTATAAATTATTTCGTTGTTTTTCATATCGTCTCGTAATAAATGAATTAATTTTCTTAATTCATCTTTATTTTTAATATTATTTTTTGAGTTCTTAAATCTCTCAATTGTCGGTTTAATCGATTCAGGAATTTCTCTGTTAGGTATTATTGAATATAGGTAAATAAGAGCAGTTTTAACCTGATGTTCTATATCTATACCTATTACTTTAATCTTTTTATTTTCTGGAAGTGTCATATTGTATTTGCGAAGTTTTTTCCAAAACTCATAAGATTCTTTATTCCATGATGCAGTGCCTTTTAAATTCCTGTATATTAATTCCAATAACTCTTCGTTCCCTGTTTCCATATATTCATTTATAAAAGCAGATTTGCTATATCCCATTTCACCCAAAAGATATCTTACATCAGCTTTTTGATTAAAATATTTTAATAAGGCTAACTGAATATCATAATTTTTAGCTATTGCATGACTTTCACCTGCTAAAAACACATCATATTTATCAATATCATTATCGAAAATACTTAAACCAGTCAAAGAACCATCTTTTAAATCTACACTAGAGCTGTTTTTCTCTAGAAAACTGTTTATCGAAAGTGCTTTATCATCAGATACTGTTTCTGTATTAAATTTATTATTTATATTTGTACAGCCTACTATAATACTAGTAATTAAACTAAATATTACAATTAGTAAAATAAATCTACTAACTCTATAAGGCTTCATTTTCCTAATCTAAAAAACTTATTATAATAAGTTTTTTAGATTTTACACCCCCTCATTTAACCTTTTTCTATATTTTAAAATTAAAATCTTGATGTTGACCCTTCAGAAGTTGCTCTATTAAAAGCTAACCTAAATATAATTAGCCCTACGATTAAATAAATCAAAGAATTTATCGATAGAAATACTATATCTTTTAATCCAACAAAATTTCCGTTAATAATTGTACTTTTCATTAAATCTGTTCCTTTCGTAAAAGGTAAAGCATAAAAAACATTTCTTAAACCCTTTGGAATATTTGAAAAGTCAATAATGCTAGTCCCTAAGAAAAAAATACTTATAATAAATGCAAGCTGTCCTGTTCGCTTATATCGAATTGTTATACCTCCTAATAGATATGAAAACCCAATTGTTCCAATTAACATAATCAAGAAAATAATTATTAAATCTTTATTTATCATCAAAGATACTCCAGTAGATAAAATCAATAATAAGCCCAATGGAAAAATTATCAAAACATTTATTAAAGAATACACAATCAGTTTGATAAAGTAAATTTTTATTATATTGTTATGAGTAAGACATAATTGTTCAAAAGTACCTTCTGATAATTCTCTATAAATACCATTGCTCATAAAGCTTATTGTAAATGTAAAGAAAAACCAGGACATATAACCAACTATTTGCATTGATATTATTTTTTCAATTTCTTCTTTAGGCATTTTGCCCATATTGTTCACTATAAAGAAATAAAGCCCCATAAATAAAATATAGTAGACTACTATATCAGTAAGAAAACTTAGCATGTATCTTTTTTTAAGTATAATACTTTTTCTCAATTCACTTTTAAATATTAATATTGCTTCTTGCATATTTCCCATCATCCCCTTTTATAATATCCATAAATACATCTTTAAGCTCAAAGTTAACTTTTTTGATATTAAATAGCTTTACAGAAAGACTATTTAAATAATTTAGGATTTCTAATATTTCATTATCTTCTTTTAAAGTAATTCTTATTTGAGTTTTGTTGTCACTTTCTTCCATATAAGCTGTAAAATTTTCATAAATATCGTTTTTAATCTCTTGTTGTAATATCTGAGTTTCTATTAAATATGTAATATTATCCGAATAACTATCAAGGAAACTTATATCCTTGTCTAATACAAGAATGCCTTTATGAATAATAGTTATTCGATTACATAAATCACTTACAAATTTTAAATTATGAGAGGTTATAATAATAATTCGGTCTTTTGAAATAATCTTTTTGATAATCTCTTCCATCGAATCAACTGATTCGACATCTAATCCTAATGTAGGTTCATCTAAAAATAAAATTCTAGGTTCATGAATTATCGCACAACATATTGCTACCTTTTGCTGCATACCTCTTGAAAGCTTACCACATTCAACATTTCGCTTTTCCTTCAGATTAAATATTTCTAAGTATTCATCCATTTTCTCTCTAATTTTTTTACAGCTTATACCTCTTAATCCTGCAAAATATTCCATATTTTCAATTGGTGTTAATCTCCAATAAATATTTCTGTTCCCTTCTAATACTGCACCAATATTTTTTATGTATTCTCTTCTGTTTCTATTAATAGATACTCCAAAAGCTTCTATCTCACCATTAGTCGGTTTTACTAACCCACAACTCATTTTAATAGTTGTAGTTTTACCAGCTCCATTCGGTCCTAAAAAACCTAATATTGTTCCTGTTTCAATATTTAAATTTAGCTTATTAACAGCTACAAGTTCCCCAAATGATTTGCTTATTTCTGTATATTTAAGCACTATAACCACTCCCTCATAATTTAAATATAAAACTTAATAAATTTATATATAATATCCTTTACTTACTTGATTTAATTAGCTTTATAAATATCCTCTAATACTTTTAACTTCTGTTCATATTCTTCAAGTGATAATAAACCCATATTTTTTAAATCCTCTAATATTTTTTTGTCTTTTTCATAATTTTTATTTCCCATTTGTTTAATAATTTTATAAACTAAATACTCTAATTCATAAGAAGTTAAAATTCCTACCTTTCTCAACCTTAAAAGTTTTCCCATTATTTCATTTGAAATAATTAAGCTCTTTTCCATATTTTGTCAAATAAATTAACTCTTGAAAGAATAGCTATGTTAAGTAAGAAAGAGATTAAAATAATTAAAAATAAAATAATTAACATTTAAAATCCCCCTTCAACTTCATCCAAACAATAAATCTTGTGCCCATCTGGCAAACTAAATACGCTAATTGTTTTTAAACCATTTATTCTATACCCTTTTATTTCATTATTCGATTTTATTACTTTTATCTTTTTACCATCAACCATTTCTTTCACATCTATAATTTTTTTATCAACTATATCTACTAAATAACCATTTTGAGTTTTATCAATATCAAGAAATGACCTTGGTATCACATGTAAATATGAACTATCTTTATTCTGTAAATCATTTATGATTGGCTTTTTTATTACAGATATTAATTGTACAAACTCATCTAAAGTAAAATAATTACTTTTTCTCACTTTATTTTTTTCTGCACCTCTTATTAACTTATCCCATACAATCAATTTCTGTTCTCTTTCATTTAAATGCATAATAAGTTTTCTGTCTCCAAAAACTGTTTTTTTAAATACAGTAATATTCATGCTTCTAATAGTTTTATCCTTTGATAAAAGCATAGTAAAGTTTCCAATCCAATACTTAGATTTATCAACATCATTACCTTCAACTGAAGCTAACACCTTTCCTAAATCAAAGCTTTCAAAGCTTAGTTCATCAATTTTTATAATATCTTTTTTATCTTTATTAAAAGTAAATGCTATTGAAGAAATAATTATAAATATTAAAATTACCATTACAATATAACTTTTTTTCATAAAATCACCTTTTAAGAATCAAATTTTTCAATCCTTCCCTTTATATGCATATAGTATTTTTATATTCTACATTTAATAGTAAATTCCTCCAAATATATCTATTTTTGTTTGAAATTTAACAACTTTTTTTAAATTGCAAAAAAAGAAGGTAGCGTTAGCCACCTTTCAATTTTTATTCATCAAACTAATATTCTCTATTTTAGTTGGTAGTGGCAATCAAAACGTCCCTTTGCCACTTATAAATCGCTTAGCCCTAATTCCATTCTAAGCTCAGCTAAAGATTTTATTGTAACTTTATTTTCATCTAAGTTAAGTAGTTTAATTGCTCTTTGTAAATCTTCTTTTTGCTTAACTTCTATCTCAAGATATGTATATGGATATGTTTCTTTATCCCAAGTATCTATATCAAAAATAATATCCTCATACTTATATTTAATTCTTTCCTTAGTTCCCTCATGTACAATTTTTAAATTTAATGACTCTAATATCTTTGTAAGTGCTTCTTTTTTTTCGACTTTAGTTTCTATTTCTAGATTTTCTCTAACACCATCTTTTGAAATATTTCTCTTTAACGTAAATATATAGCTAACCAAACCTTTGTCTAAATCTCTTTTTTCTCTGATTCTAAGATATCCATTTTGCTTATTCTTTATAACTCTATCTTCCGTATCAAAAATTGTATTAATTTGATATTCTCTACTTATAAGTTCTGCTCCTATTTCTTTTAACCTTTCTTCAATTTCATCTTTATCTATATCGAGTACCTTTACTTCCAATTCTTTAGCCATATCAATCAACCCTTTCAAACTTTATATTCTAAATAAGCATATGCTAACTCATATTGCTTAAAAGAATCCAACCACCAATAAGTATTAATATAGAACCAGGTATTTTCTCCTTAATATTTTCTTTAAAAAATATATACGTAAATATTAATGTTAAAATCATAGAAACTTGAGTTATAGGCTCTGCTATACTAAGTTCTATATTCTTTAAAGCAACTAACAAAAACAAATAAGAAAAACCATTAATACATCCACTGATTATTGATATACCTCTCTTAGCATTAAACACATCTTTTATATATTTTGTTTTCTTTGTAATTAACAGAAAAACAAGAAGATTTATAGATATAAAAAAGTACAATACAGTTGCATAAGTAACTGGATGTACTGTAACATAAAAATATTTGTCTAATATTCTACCCATTGACTGTAAAAAAACATATAAAAACATTAACCTACATGCTGTATTGTTAATTATATACTTTAACGATTTTAATGGATTTCCTTCCTTTTTTAAAATTGAAAGTCCAGTTACTATAATAACTATACCTACAAATTTTTCGATTGTAATTTGCTCATTTAAAAAAACAAAAGATAATATCATTAAAAATAAAGAATTTAGACTATTAATTGGTGTAACTAAAGATACTTCTCCAACAGATAATGAGGTAACATAAGCTACAGCACCTATTGTATAAAGTATACTGCTTATATAGCAAGGTATTAGAAAATCAAAATCGTTTATATTTATAAAAAAACTAAAAGGTAATAAGCTCAAAGCACCTATGAAAAAAAATAAAAATGTTGCACTTACATTTGAATAAATATTTTTTTGGTTATTACCTAATAACCTTACAACTATTCTCTCAAGTGATAATAGTAAAACTCTCCCAAGCAAAGCTATATAAGATAAAAACATACTTGTCCCCCTCAAAAGCTACAATAATCTCTTTGGCCTAAAATCTATAAAATCACAGGAGATGCAATGAAATTTTATACTATCTATCTCACCCTCAACGGAAAACTTATGCCCTTCTCCATGTAGATGTCCATACACACAAGTAGATACATTATACTTACTCATTATTTCAACAAATTCATTAGGACTTCCATCAATATTAAAAGGTGGATAGTGAAGCATTACAATAATCTCTTTTACATCTTCTTTAATAGATTCTAATGAAAGCTTAAGTCGATTTAACTCCCTGTTAAATATCTTTTCATCTTTTTCTCCAAACTCATCATTATCTTTACTAATCCATCCTCTAGTCCCACAGATTGCTATATTTTTATATAAAAAATAATCATTTTGCAAAAAATGAATTGTGTTAAACTTTAGTGCTTTCAATTTAGATTTTGTACCCCACCAATAGTCATGATTTCCCTTAGTTATAACTTTAATACCAGGCAATTGATCAATTTTTAATAAATCTGTATATGCATCATCAAGCTTCATAGCCCAACTAACATCGCCAGGTACTAATACCAAATCCTCTTCATTAACAATTTGCTTCCAGTTTTGAAATATTTTCACTTCATGATCTATCCAATTATCTCCAAAAATGTCCATTGGTTTTTCGCCAGAAAAGTCTAAATGCAAATCTGATATTCCATATATACTCACGATATTCACCTCAACTAGTTAATATTAAACTTTAACTTTAAGTTATAAGCGTTGAATTTCTCAGTTTTATAAAGGTTAAAGTTGTACTTTAAATGCTTAACATTAATTAATATCAATATAATTATAGTTAGCTTTTAATTCATCAAAAATATCTTTTTCTCTTGTATGACAAGTAAATAATATAATCTGTCTGTTTAAACTCTCTTTAGCTAAAAATTTCAAAATATTTTTAAGCCTGTCATTATCATATTGTATAAAACAATCATCTAATATTAAAGGTAATCTTTTATCTCCTTTAATAATGTCTATTATACCAAACCTTGTAGCAAAAAATAACTGATCTATAGTTCCCCCACTTAAGTTTTCAATATCGACTAATCTTTTACTTATTGGGTCAACTACTATTATATTAAGTTCTTCAGTTACTTTAACATCTCTATATCTGCCTTGAGTTACATTTGATATTATTTCTCCTACTTTTTTATTTAATTTAGGTGCAAAATCTTTATGTATTTCCCTAGATATCCTTTCTATAGTATTTCTAGCCAGCTCTAAAGCTTCAAGTTTTTCTTCATAATGTTTTTTAAGCTTCGTTTTTCTATCTATCTCTTCATCTATATCGACCATTGGTCTTACTGACAATGTTAATCCTTTTATTTTTTCTTCTAATCTAGCAACTTGTTCCTTTTTAGCTGCTATTTGTTGTGTAATTATTTTTACATCTCCCTCTAACTTTTTAATATCTTTATTTTCTATTTTTGAAATATCAAAATTTAAATCAAGTTCTGCCTTTTTCTTTAAATATTGCAAGTTATTATCTCCTAAAACGCTATTTAATAGACTCTTTTTACTTTCTAATTCCTGCGTAATTTTTTCAAATTCCGCTTTCTTTTCTAATGCAACCTTAAATTCTTCTATATCTTTAACTTTATTTTTTTCAAATTTTTCATTTAACTGTAAGCTAAATTCTTTAATTCTATTTTTTAATTCATTTATCTCCTTATTCACTATTTTTATATCCTCATTTACTAAAAGAGAATGTTTCTTATATTCAAGATAATCTAGAAACTCTTTTTTCAACTTTTTGATATTATCAAGATTTATTTCATAAGCAAAACCAATTTGAGCAAGGTATCTTTCTATAGTGCTTCTCAATTTATCAATTTCTGATTCTAAAATTAACTTTTGTGACTTAAGTTCTTTAAGTAAATTTTCTTTGTCCTTAATTGATACTGCTCCCTTTGTACTATTTGATATTAACTTCTTTAAATCAAATTTATTGCTTAAGTTATATTTATTTAATATATCTTTTATTTCCTTATCAATTATATTAATGCCGTATTCTCTCTCTTGCTCCCTCTTTTCTATATCAACTATATTAGCTTTAATACTATTTAAATAACTGTTTAGCTCTTTATGTTTAATTAACGTAAATATAAGGAACATTAAAGGTATTAACAATGCTATAAAAAATATCGGTTTTATATAAAAACCTAAAGGTAAAGATAGTAAAATACCTATTATCGAAAAAACTTTGTAAGTTTTTAATTTATTTAATTGCTTTTCTTTTTCCTCTAATCTTAATCTAAGAAATCCAAGTTTGCTATATTCACTATTGTATTTAATACTGTTTTTTTCATCTTCTAATTCCTCAACTCTATACAAATCTTCTTCCATTTCATCGATATTAGTAGCTTCTACTGTTTCTTTCATATTTGAGACATCTAATATTTTATTATTAATCTCTATTAATTTTTCACGCTTGCCTTGTAAAACGAAAAAATCACTTAAAATATTATCAATTTCATCTATGTCTTTTACTGATTCAAAATTACTAAATTTATCACTTTTATCGCTTATATCATTGATAACTTCTATTAGCTTTTTCTTTTTATTATCTAATTTATTTAAACTAATATTTATTTCCTCTATACTATTTTTTAGCTTAACTGCTTCCGTAAAATCATCAGGATTTATTATACTGTAATCTTTTAATCTTTTTATTTCTTCATTTAACCTATTTATTTGTTCAATTAGCTTAACTGCATCATTGTATCTTTCTCTTGCTTTATATGTTTTTACTTTTTCAATATCATTTTCAAGCTCTTCTTTATTTGATATAAGTTTTTCAATCTCTTCTTTAATGGAATTTAACTGAATTTGATACTCTCTTATTTCTTCTAAAACATTTGCTGCTTTTCTTCTTTCTTTATATAATCTATCTAATTCTTCTATAAGCTTACCATAAGGTGATGTTTTTACTCTTGCTTTAGTTCCTATATCATTTATTTTTTTATCTAATTTATCAATTACTTTTTTTACTGAAATATCTTCATCAAGACTTCCACCTAGATTTATAAGAGAATCCTTTATTTCTTTAGCTAAATGCTTGTCTGTTTTATTCTGCATTTGTTTAATACTTATAGTATTGTTGTAGACAACATTGTTTAGTCCAATATGTAATGATGCAGGAATATGGAGCCTTTTTGCATTATCATACTCAAATAGATAAGTCAAGTCCTCGCCTGTTTCGTCATCAAAGATTTTTACCTCTTCTTTGCCTTTTAAAAAATTCCTTTCTACTCGATAAAGCACTCCATCACATGAATATTTCAAAATTCCATAAAACTCACTATCATTCCAAGGGAAATACTTATTATAGTCTTCTGTATAATTTTTTCTCTTTGTATATGGCTTAAAGAAACCATAAAACATACCTTCAATAAATTTATGAATAGTTGTCTTACCAGATTCATTTTTACCAAATACTATATTTATACCTTCAGTAAAATTTATACTTTTATTTTTAAACTTTCCAAATGAATTTAGTATAAGCTCACGAATAATCATTAAATCTTCACCTTCTCATCAAGTAATGCTTCAAGTCCTACATATAGTGCCTCTTTAACTACTTTATTTTCTAATCCTTCTCTTTTCATACTTTCAATAAAATAACCAATAATATTATCCTTATTTTCTTTGTATATTCTATCAATATCATAATCTGGATTTGTTTTATCTATCATTTCCAAATAAAAGAATTCATTTTTTAGGTTCTCCTTTATTTCATATAAATCAATATTAATATGTCTATCTCTTACACCTTTTAATATTACTCTATACATATTCTTTTTTCTACTCTCTTTATCATCTACATCTATTATCTTATCCATTATTTCAGTCAAGCCCATAGTCTCTTTAATCTCTAAAGTTTTTATTTTAAAACTTCTTTTACTAAATGGAATAAACTTCATATCTACATTTTCTTTTGAAATAAACCCCTCAATTATTCCATGTTCTCCGGTTTCACCAAAATCTAAAGGCTCTGGACTTCCGCAATAATAAATCTTATTATCTATAATCTGTGGCTTGTGTATATGTCCTAATGCTATATAATCAAATCTTGACTTTATTAAAGATTCTTTATCCAAAGGTAAGTATTCAGAGTTTTTATTAAAAACATCGCCATGAACTAGCAAAATATTTATTAGCTCTCTATTATCAACACTAAAATCTTTCAATATGTTTTCTCTTATCTCTTTTTCATCCCAACTTAGCCCCCATACTACTGTATTTAGATCTCTAAATTCAATTTTATTAATTTTTCCTGTATCAAAAATATATACATTATCTGACCATTCAATCAATTTATATAATGACCTTTTCCCTAAAATATCGTGGTTTCCTGATGAAATTACAACTTTAGTATTCTTAATGTCTTTAAATCTTAAATTTATTCTCTTAATGTCTCCTAGACTGCAGTAATCTTCTTCAAACAAGTCCCCAGCAATTAGTAATATATCTGTTTCAGTTTCTTTCGCTCTATCTATTATCTTATTAAATGTTTCCCATATTTCCATTCTTCGCTTCTGTGCATATTCTTTATCAAAACTAGCATTTTTAAATTCCATTCCTATATGTAGATCACCTGTGTGTATGCATCTTATTTTCAAAAAATCCACCTCCATAATAGAACGTATATTCGCCAAAAGGTACCTCTTTTCCTGCTTTAATCAATGAAAAAAACTTACCTTTGAATAGGTAAGCCCTTTAGTAATAATTTTTCTAATACTTTTTTATCAGCTTCCGAGAAGTCATATTTCTTTAAATTTTTCATTTTAACCCATCTGAAATTATTACATTCTAATGTTTTTGGTGTGCCTGTAATATATCTTGCTAAATAGCATAGTAGTAAAATTTTTTTCTCATCATCTTTATGATAAACAACCTCAAAAATATCATCAACTTCAATAGTTATATCTAATTCTTCTTTTATCTCCCTTTTAAGCCCCTCTTGTGGCATTTCATCATTTTCTAATTTACCACCAGGAAACTCCCATTTGAATTTCTCTTTACCTAAATCCCTCCTTTGAGCTATAAGTATTTCTTCTCCTTTTATTATTATACCAGCTGTTACAATTATAATATCCATAGTCTCTCCCTCTCACTTTTTTCTATATATTAACCATGAAGTATTATTAATATTCTATTAAACAATAATAACTATTGCATTTTAACTAACAAAAATATATAATTTAATTGAGTATATTAGAATTTTATAATATTATAATTTGTTAAAAGTTTCAAGAAAGGTAGTGACAATATGAATGAAATTGTATTTAAGCTTACAGCCTCTTATTTGAAGGCACTCTCTCATCCTACAAGACTAAAAATACTTGAAATTCTAAGAGAAGATGAATTATGTGTATGTAAAATTTTTGAAGCTTTGGATTTAGAACAATCAAATGTTTCACAACATCTAAGAATTTTAAAAGATCAGGGTATTTTAATAAGTAGAAGAGAAGGTACAAATATAATGTATAAAGTTAAAGATACAGAAGTCTTTGATATTATAAATAAAGTCCGAGCAATATTAATAAGACAACTTAATGAAACACAGGAACACCTAAAGAAGGGAGGAATATAGTTGCTAAAATTTATAGCAGACATTATTACACCTTATTTGGTAAACTTCACTAACTGGCTACTAAGCAAATTAAGTATGTCTTTAAGAGCTGGTGATTCTTTTGCTGATGCAGTAAACTTTTTTATATATGATAGCTTGAAAATTATAATTTTATTAAGCTTCATGATATTTATTATATCTTTTATTAGAAGTTTCTTCCCACCAGAAAAAGTAAAAAAAGTTTTATCAAAATTTAATGGTGTTTGGGCACACATTGTGGCTTCTGTATTAGGGGTATTATCTCCATTCTGAAGTTGCAGTACGGTTCCGATTTTTATCGGATTTGTGGAATCGGGCATTCCACTAGGTGTTACTTTTACTTTTTTAGTAACTTCACCTATTGTTAATGAAATAGCACTAGGATTTTTATTTATCTCTTTTGGCATTAAAATAGCTATCCTTTATACCGTAGCAGGTATGATTATAGGTATAATGGCCGGTATAATTATCGAAAAATTACATTTAGAGCATTTAGTAGAAGAATATGTTTATCAAATTCATATGGGTGAATCTGAAGTTGAAGAAATGAATTTTAAATCACGAATAATTTTCTCATTAAATGCTGTAAAGGATATTGTTAAAAGAGTTTGGATTTTTATATTAATAGGTATTGGTATAGGAGCTGCTATACACGGCTATGCACCTTCTAACTATTTGGTTAGATATGCAGGACCTAATAATCCATTTGCTGTATTTGTAGCCGTAGTTCTAGGAATACCTCTTTATTCAAGTGCTGTTGGTACCATTCCTATCGTTGAAGCACTTATAAATAAAGGAGTTGGAGTAGGTACAGCTCTATCCTTTATGATGTCTGTAGTTGCATTATCTTTACCAGAAATGATACTATTAAAAAAAGTTATAAAAACTAAATTAATTGCTATTTTTGTGGCTATCACAGGAATTTCTATAATATTAGTAGGTTATTTGTTTAATATAATATTATAGGTACTGGGTACTTGGTACTGGGTACTGGGTGCTAGAATCAGAGAACAGAGGATAGTGAACAGTAAATAGGGAACAGGAGGTGAAGATATGGTTATCAAAATATTAGGTGCTGGCTGTAAAAATTGTGAAAAGCTATATAATTTGACTAATGAAGTAGTAAATGAATTAGGTATAGAGGCTGAAATAAAAAAGGTTACTGAATTTAAAGATATCTTAAGCTATGGAATTATGAAAACTCCAGGACTTGTAATAAACAACAAAGTTGTAGTTTCTGGTAGAGTACCATCTAAAAATGAAATTAAAGACTTTATTCAAAAATATTTATAGGAGGAATGAAAATGGATATTAAGATATTTGAAATGGTTTGTTGAGGTGGCAGTAAATTAGGGCCCATCGTTGATGCGGCATTGGATAAGCTAAATCTTGATTATGATTTTGATTTAATAAGCAATCTACCTGAAATAGCTAAATCTGGTATTACTAACCTTCCTACATTAATGATTAATGGTGAAATTAAAATTGAAGGCAAAATTCCAACTGTTGATGAAGTAGTTGAAGTACTTAAGAGTATAGAAAATTTTTAGCACTAGAGGACAAGGAATTCTTGTCCTTTTATAATAATCAAGGGAGGTATTTTATGGAAATAAAGATATTAGAATCTTTATGCTGAAGCACAAGCATGAGTAAGCTTGCGCCCATCGTTGATGCGGCATTAAAAGAATTAGATATTGACTGTAAGATAGAAATTATCAGTAATTTAACTCAAATAGTCATGTTAGGAGTTACTCAGCTACCTGCCATAATGATAAATAGTGAAATAAAATTAGAAGGAAGATATCCATCATATAATGAAGTAAAGGAATTATTGGAAGCTTATAAATAGGATTATAATGAACTGTAAACAAAATAAAACTATAATGATTGAAAAAAATAAAAGTGAATAATTACAAAGCTTTAGCAAAGAAAACTTGATGAAGAATTTCAGAAAAATCCGTAGGCTTAACAGGACGTTAAGCCAGCATCCTACAAGATAGGACGTCTTGATTAGGTGCGTTAGGATTTTTCGAAATTATGAATCTTAGTTTTCTCTAAAGATTTGTCTATGAACGTTATTTTTTTCAATTCATTAAGTAATATAACCTTATCGAAAAGCTAAGGGTAAGAAAAACAATCTTACCCTGTGATTTTTTTAAGTATTAAATTGATATAGTCAATAAAAAACTTTTCACAATAATCCATCTGTTCTTTTTCAATTTTATCAATAGTATCTGTATGCCAATGATAATTTTCCATATTACCATACTCATCTTTGCCTAAGAAACTAATAGTATTAAACCCTTGGTTCAGTACAGGAAGAGAATCAGTAGGCAATAACAGATTTTTAAATTTCTGTATATCATATATATCTTTTAATTCATTCGCTATATATTTTAACTGCTTATTATACTCCTTAAATACTATCATCCCTTCCCCTTCTAGATAAGTAATTTTCCCACTCCCTATATTGTCTATAACAATAAAATATGTATTATCTTTATCTAATTTGTCTTTATATTCTCTTAAGAAAGCTTTCATACCCTTTGAACCCACTTCTTCGCAACCAGTCAATAAGAATATAAAATTAACATCTTTATAATCATTAAACTCTCCATTTTTATAATGCTTGGCTAAAGCCATAGTTAAAGCTGTTCCAGTTCCGTTATCATTTGCTCCATTTATGTATCTACCAGTCACATTTGAATATATGAGAAAAGTGATAGATAGTAAAGATAGGACAATCCCTATTGTATCTAAAATATAAATAGTTGGACTTACTATGAAATTACTAAAAATAACAGAAACTATTATAAGTGCAAAACTTAAATATGAAAAATTGAAATATGTCTGTATATATTTTTGAAAACTAGGAGCAAACAATAAACTTCCTTTTTGTGTATCATAATGACCTGATATGACTATAGTCGAATTTCCTTTCTTAAACTCATCAAAAACAATTATATTCTGAGAATCATATTTAGGAAAGAAATTAATTTCTCTTAATGAACCTGTAACTTCTAAATAAATCATAAGTATAGGAAGGATTAAAAATATAGATAAATACAATGGATTAACTTGTAATAATAACATTATCCCTGCTAAAACTATAAGAATTCCAAACTGTATAGGAAATGTATACATACAATCCTTTGGTGACTTAAATCTTTGTAAAACAACATTTTTAAGCCCCAGCCTACTCATTTCTTCATAAATACATTCTCCTGCTTTACTCTCATTGTCAGAGCAACTACCACGATGTGGAAATTTACATAATTTCTTTAAATAATTATAACTATACATCCTTCCCCTCCCCCTTTTTCCATAACAATTACATTTTTTCTATTCGACAAGTTATTTATTAATCCTGCTCAATGGATTTATCTTTAATGAAGTAAACATAATCAACAAAACAGAAATTACAATATCAAAAACTATATTAATATATAATGGCATTAAAACCGACTTAGTGGGATTACCTAATAGGCTACCTAACATAAGCATTTTATTTCCTAATTGATAAGATAATATTGAACTTAGCCCTGAAAATGGATTCGAATATAACAATATATTGAAAATAGTTTCAGAATTATAATTTACGTCAAATACTTCATAAAAGAATACTGTCAGAATTATAGTTCCTAATACTAAGAATAAAGCAATTAAGTAGCTTACTATAGTAGATGTAGCTACTTTTCTAAAATATGCAGAAGTAAACAAACCTATACTTCCGAATAAAATAGATGTTACGACAAAAAATCCAAAAAGGGCTAAAATATTTCCCGGGGAAATTCCGCCAAATAAAAATAGTATACTTAATACAGGAAGTGAAACTAACAATAATAAAAATAATTGAACTAATGAAGCAGCCAACTTACCTACAACGATAGATAAACTTGATAATCTAGTACATAATAAAATATCAAATGTCTTTCTCTGTTTTTCTCCTGATATACTGCTTGCTGTTGTAGCAGGCACTATAAAGGTTATTAATATTAATTGTATAATCGTAATAATTATATAAGTTTCTTTTAAAAATTGAGGTCTAAAACCTCTATATATATTTCCGTTAACAGCTTCGATAAAAGCGAAAAACATAAAAAAACTTAAAATCATTAAATATAGTGTTATCAAAGCTGGTGTCTTCCAAGTTCGCATTTTAGTTTTAATTTCTTTTTTCAAAACAGGATTAATCATAGTTCTCCCCCTTTTGTGACCTTCATAAACACTTCTTCTAAGTTCAATTCTTCCTGCTTAAAATAAACAACAGGTATATGTCTAGTCACGAGCTTTTTCAAAATATTAGCCATATCTTTCTCATTACCGTTAAAAGCAAATTCTATTTCATTTCCTGAATTTTTTATTGAAGAAACTAAAGTTTCTTCACTTAAGAAAGTGATTGCTTCATCTACAGATTCTAAAACCTTTATCTTAATAGTTTTTCTTCCCTCTACCCTATTCATTATTTCATCAAAAGTACCACTAATAACTATTTTCCCCTGTTCCATAACACAAAGACTTGTACATAACTCTGATAATTCAGGTAGTATATGTGAACTAATTATTATTGTCTTTCCTCTATTCTTCAATTCTTTTAAAATTTCTTTCATATGAACTCTAGCCCTAGGATCTAACCCTGAAGCGGGCTCATCTAATATTAAAAGCTTAGGATTATGAATAAGACTTCTTGCTAGACATAATCTCTGTTTCATACCCCTAGATAAATTATCAACATATTCATCTTTCTTATCAGTTAAATCCACAAGTTCTAGCATTTCATCTATTCTTTTGTTAATTTCTGATTTTTGTATTCCAGCTACATCACTATAAAATTCAAGATATTCTACAACTTTTAAATTATCATACACTCCAAAAAAATCTGGCATATATCCAATTTTACTTCTTGTTTCTCTTACATTCTCATATATACTTGTTCCATCAATATGAATGTCTCCTGAAGTAGGTTTTAGTAAAGTAGCTATCATTTTCAAGGTAGTAGTTTTTCCAGCACCGTTAGGTCCAACAAATCCAAATATATCTCCCTTCTTTATTTCTAAAGAAATACTGTCAACAGCTTTGGTTTTACCAAATTTTTTAGTTAAATTCTCTATTTTTAACATTATTTATTCCCCTCCTCTGATGAGAAATCGGGAAGCTTTATTTTTATTGGAGCAACTATCAAGTTTCTACTTATTATATATGTATTTTTCCCATTAACACTTAACTTCTTATATATATTTTCTCTACTCCATGCAATTAAAAGCAATTTACTTTCTTCAGAAATATTATATTCCCTTTCAAAATATTCTTGTAAAATACTTCTTTTTACATAATTATTTAATATATCTTCATCTTCTTCTACTGTCTTAGCTGGGAACAGTAAATCTAGTAATTTATAATAACCTATATCATTTTTATAAATAGTATTAAATTTATTCAAATCAATGTCAACTGTTTTAATTTGACCACCTTTTATATCGCCTAATTTAATAAATTTATTTGTACCATAAACTAAGACTGCATCTTCTAAAACATTTGAAGATAGATTACTAACTTCTGCTTTTATTTGGTTTTGAATCATATTAATATCAATTTTTATGAATTTATCTAAATTTATATCTTTTCTTAAATTGAAAATCTCTACATCCCATATACCTCTGTTATAAAAGGTTATATGTTTTGGGTTATCTATATAGTTTTCAACAAATATTTCTCCGTTTTTATAATTAGCAGCATTATATCTAAAGGAATTTTTTGAATCACTATAATTCACATCTTTATCTAAACTAACCATTACATCTTCATTTTTAAAACTCATAACACCCATTAAAGTATTAATTTCAGCCAATTCCGTGTTTGGTATAAGCTCAATAATCGATACGCTGTTAACTATGGGTTTCTTAGAACTCGTAGTTGTACCTATTGAATAAATTAACACTAAAAAAACTAAAACTATCACAGGTATTGTTATAAAGCCTAACTCTCTTTTATCGTACTTTTTAAGTAGAATATAATTTATCGGTCCAACTAATAAAATAAAAAATAATAGTAAAATAAAAACAGCTTTAACAGAAGGTACTCTACTTTTTGGAATACGTTCAACTATATCCCCTGACATGAAAAACATCGGCGGCCTAGCAATAAATTTTTTTTCACCAAATAATCCAAAATGTTCTTCTAAAGTTTTGCTGATAAACTCTACCTTATGATTCCAATTAGCAAACGGGCTTTCACCTAAATTAAAAGGCATAACATATATATGACCTCTTCCGTATTCTTTGTTAACTACAAAAAGTTTTTCTTTATTTTTTTCTAAATTTTTATCTAAATAAATATTCTTAGCATTATTTTCTATATCACTTATATTTTCTACATCAACCAAGCCTAATCTTTTAAAACCCTTAAGGGTTTTACTAAAGTTTTCTCCAGTACCAACTAATAATACTCCTCCTTTTTTTACCCATTTATCTATAACAGACATTTGTTTAGAAGTCATTTTTTCTATATCAAAATTATTTATTACAATTACATCAAAAGTTTCTAACAAATAATCTTCATTTGGAATATAACCATCTATATCCACAACATCAAAAAATGATTTTGTTTTTTCATTTTGTTCAATATAAACCAAACTCAAATACTCTAAACTTTTAACATTTTCACTCAAGATCCCCATAGTTAAAGAGTATTGTTTTTTAACTGTTGTATATACTGTATCTTGCCAAATAATATTTTCATCATTATCTACAATTCTAACCAATACATCTGAACTGTTAAAATCAAACAATGCTCCTATTGTAACAGTTTTAGTTTGACCTTTTAATATTTGAATCTCTTTTGTATAAGCTTTATACAGTTTTTTAGGCCCTTGCATTTCATCAATTAAAACCTGTATCTTGCCATCTATATCTTTATAATTGTTTTGTATAGTTATATTAATTGGAACAGATTTTTCCGCTTTAATATATCCATTAAAGCCAATATTAACATCTACATTAAGTTCTGAAGTAGCAAAAGATATATATGAACTAAATGTTATATGTAATATCAATAAAAATAATAAAACCTTTTTTATAATAAATTGTAATTTATTCATGCATCCCCCTCCAATAAAAAATAAGTTCCACTCTAGTATATTAAACATATTATATCATTTATTAGAAAAAAGATGTTTACTAATTATTGGAATGAAATAGTAACGTAATCAGAATTTCCTCATATTATATATTGAAAAGGATAGTAAATATCCGATATGGGGAGGTTTATATATGGATAATAATATTTCTGTAGTAGATAGCTCCAAGCCTAAAAGCCAATTCTTCTTTGGTGGAGGAGGTTTCTTCTTCATATTTATCATTTTCTTTTTCTGCTTCCGTGGTTTCGGATGTATTTTAAATAAAAGATAAAAAAATTTAGATTATTGAGGGACAAATATCCCTCAATTTTTTCTTTTCCTTAAAGATTTTTTTAAAATCATATATGTACTAGTTGTTATTAATAATAAAAATATCAAAACATTGGATAGAGTTATGAAATTTTCAGGTAATGTTGAATATAACTTTGACACCCCAAAAAACATGAAAATAGCCGCTGAAACTATTCTTAATGTAAATTCTGGAATTTTATCCCCTAATTTACTACCAACGTAAATTCCTAACACACTGGTTAAAACCATACCAGTTACTGTTCCTAACAATATAAAAAATGGATATCTTGCATCTATCGATAAAGTAATAGCTGTGAGCTGTGTCTTGTCTCCTAGTTCACCAATAAAAAATGCTAAAGCCACAGTCAAAACTGGACCAAACCTGCTTTTTTTACTACTTTCATCTTCTTCATCTTCATCATATAAAGTCCATAATGCGAATCCTACAAATAAAAACCCTGCTAGAACTTGAATAAAATTTACTGGTATTATACTAGATAAATATGTGCCTAATATTACAGCTAAACCATGATTTAAAAATGAACCTATGAACACGCCCAATAGCACACTTTCAACACTAAACTGTGTAGCAAATGACATTGCTAAGATTTGTGTTTTGTCACCCATCTCAGCCATAAAAATTAAAAATAAAGCCCTTATAAATTCTGTTATCATGTTCATTACCTCCTCATATATTTATTAATTGTAAATTTAATATTTTTTATCCATGAAAAAAGCGAAACTATTAGCTTAGTACAACTCCCAAAAGGAAATTTTACTAAGCTAAAAGTCTCGCTCCTTTAGGATAATTCTAAAGTAAATAGAACCAGGTATAATACCAGTATGTTGATTCTATTTGCGAATATTTCGCAGCTACTCCCTTTTAGCTAAAATCTAACTTTTCAACATAATTAAGCAAAAATAAGCATGTCTATAAATACATTATTAGTTACCGCAAAAATTGTACCTATAACCATTCCAACCAGAACATCAGATGGATAATGTACTCCCATATAAACTCTAGATAAACCTACGACAAATGCTATAGCTATAAAGAACATTGTAAAAACTGAGAAATTTAATGCTAAAGTTACACATATTGAAAATATTGCTGTTGTATGTCCAGAAGGAAATGAATAATCAAAAAGTTTATTTTTAAAGGTATTAATTTTCTCTAACTTAATAAAAGGTCTCTCTCTAGTAAATATTTTCTTCAAAAAATGTACCATAATATGACTCGTACTAAGAGCAGCTAATGATTTATAACCAACTATTTTGACTTCATCATTTCCAAAATATATTAAAATAAAACAAGTTAATATAGTTGTTATAGCGCCTCCTAAATTAGTCAGTAAAGGTATGATTTTATCAAGAAAATTACACTTTATTTTATCATTTATAATATAAAATAACTTTATATCTCCTCTATTAACAAAATTTACAACTTTATTCATTCAAATCATCCTTTAATTATAATGTACTTAATTCTATTTTACAATAATCGACTAAAAAAAACAATGAATAGCTTTTTATATATAATATTATTACCCACTATTTTTCTTGCTAAAAAATATCTCTAGCATATGCTAGAGATATTTTTTAAAGATTTACTTTTACTTCATATATATTTTTTAACTCTTCAATTTTCTTGAAATAAACTTCATTTTGTTTAGCTGCAATTAACTGGTTTTTAATTTGCTCTTTTACTTCTTCAAAAGGACTAATTTCTTCTTCCTTTTTATCTAATACTTCAATTATATGATAACCAAAACTAGTTTTTACTGGCTCACTCATTTGTCCTTTTTCTAATTCAAATGAAGCATTTTCAAATTCTTTAACCATTTTACCTCTTGTAAAATATCCTAAATCTCCACCATTAGCCTTTGACGGACACTTAGAATATTTTTTTGCTGCCTCTTCAAACCCTAATCCATTTTTTATTTCTTCTATTATTTCATTAGCTTCACTTTCTGTATCTACAAGTATATGTCTAGCTCTAACTGACGCTAACTTTTTAAAATTCTCCTTATTGCTATTATAGAAAGAAATAAGCTCTTCTTCATCAATAGATATATTATCTAGCAATTTTCTAACTGCAAACTGTTTCAATAAGTTCTGTTTCATATATTCTAATTCTGTTAAAAAGTCTTCATTATTATCTAGCCCATTTTCCAAAGCATCTAAATAAATAAGTTCTTGATTAATAAGTTCATCTAATAGTCTTTTTCTTCCTTCTTCTGAATAGAATTGCATTGCTCTTTGAGGACCTAATTTTCTAAGAAGTAAATCTACATCCTTTTCTGTTATCTGCTTGCCATTTACAGTTGCTAAAACTTTATTTTGCTCCATTAATAAACTCTCCTTTTCGTTAAAATATACTGCTATAATAACATAAAAAAGATGTCATGTCCAAAATTTATTTTATTCACAAAAAAAATTGATTAACATAATTTATATTAGAAAGTATTTACAACATAATATTTTTAGTTAAGGAGGTTGTTTAAATGGCTGAAGGCAAAAGCTTATTTGCACAAATAATGGATGGCCAAGGTACAGAATTGTTATTCTTCTTCCTATTATTAGTAATTATTTTATGTAATTATTACAGATACTAAAATCTAGTATTGCATGTAAGCTGTAAAAATACTAATTCATATAAATTCTCTATTACAAAAAGAGCCTTTATATAGGCTCTTTTATTTATTTACCTTGAGTTAGCAGGTTCAATATTAATCTTATTTCCCTTTATTTTATTATTTTTCATAATCATTAGCACTTCTTTTGCATATTCCTTTGGTACTTCTACAAAAGTGTATCTATCGAAAACATCGATTATTCCTATCAGTTTACCAGAAAGCCCTGTTTCACCAGCAATTGCACCTACAATATCCTTAGCCTTTACTTTATGCTTTCTGCCAACATTAATAAATAATCTTACCATTCCTGGCTCTGCACCTGTATTCTCAAATTCATTATTAAGTTCAAGTTCTTCTTTACTTTGTTCTCCCATAGCCATTTTTAGTAAAGCTGCTGCTATATCTATAGAAGTATAGTCTTCTTCTAGTAATCTTTCAATATATTTAATATATCTAGTCATATGTCCTTCTTCCATAATAGCTTTTACTTTTTCTAAGAATAAATTAGTTCTAATTTCTTCTACATCATTAATACTAGGAATATCATGGCGCATAATCTTAGTTTTTGTATATTTCTGTATTTCTTTTAGTTTGTAAATTTCTTTACCTACTACAAAGTTAAAAGCTCGGCCTGATTTACCCGCACGTCCAGTTCTTCCTATTCTGTGTACATAATATTCTTCATCTCTTGGTAAATCATAATTAAATACAGCTTCAACATCATCAACATCAATACCTCTAGCTGCTACATCAGTTGCTACCAAAATCTCTATTGTACCATTTCTAAATTTTGACATTACTCTATCTCGTTGAGATTGTTTCATATCTCCATGAAGGCCATCTGCAAAATAACCTCTTCCCTGTAACTGCGAAACAAGTTCATCCACTCGCTTCTTCGTATTACAAAAAACCAAAGAAAGTTTAGGATTATACATATCAATTAAACGAGATAAAACTTCTAATTTCGTTTTTTCTTTTACCTCAAAATATATTTGTTCAATATTTGGAACTGTAAGTTGTTTGTGCACTACCTTAACTAATTGTGGTTTCTTTTGATATTTTCTTGTTAGCTCAAGAATAGGTTTAGGCATAGTAGCCGAAAACATTACTGTTTGTCTTTCTTTAGGCACTTCTTTTAGTATTGTTTCTATATCATCTCTAAATCCCATATCTAACATTTCATCTGCTTCATCTAATATTACCATCTTAAGATTATCCATTTTCAAAGTACGACGACGCATATGGTCCATAATACGACCAGGAGTACCAACTACAATATGTATGCCCTTTTTTAGAGCCTTTATTTGTCGCTCTATAGGCTGACCACCATAAATAGGTAATATTTTAATATTGCTTTTATACTTTGAAAGTCTTCTTAATTCTTCTGAAACTTGAATAGCTAGCTCTCTTGTTGGGCATAAAATTAAAGCTTGTAATTTCTTATTTTCTGGCTGCATTTTCTCTAAAACAGGAATTCCAAAAGCTGCTGTTTTACCTGTACCAGTTTGAGCCTGCCCAATTACATCCTTTCCTTCCATTAATAAAGGTATAGCTTTGGCTTGAATTGGAGAAGGCTCTTCAAAGCCCATATCTTCAATTGCCTTTACTATTTCATTTGATAGCATTAAATCTTTAAATCCTATTTTTATCATATTTTACCTCACTCCGTATTTACTTAACTTAACTAGTATACACTTAGTATGTGCAAAAAGCAATCTTTTTTTCATTTTAATCAAAAAATCCTCTGATTTTTAATCAGAGGATTTTTTGATTAAAATAGTTAATTTAATTCTACTGATCTTGTTTTAATACTAAGTTATATCCACCTGTACTTAAATCAAAGAAATAACTTCCACTACCTGAATATGAATACACTTCAATTCTATATATGCCTGTACTTGAAGGTACAAAATTAATATTCTCTTGTCTTTTTGTTCCAGTTGAAGAAGCTACAGTGTTTCCGTTAGAATCATATAAGTAAACATCAAAATCAGGTGTTCCACCCCAGAGCCAATATGTCCAATTAGGTATTATCAAAGTTATAGCTATAGGGTAGTTTGTATTATCTACTGTAAACTCCCAAATATCAGATGCTCCAGATCCTGATAAACTTTCTGTCCCATACATGTAATCTGGTAAAGGTATGTTATTACCGCTATAACTACCTGCTTGTTTTATAGCTTCATATCCATCAAGTCTACCATTTCCATATTCTATATCTTTGCCATATGGGCCCCAATCATGAGCTGTAGAAGTTAAGATATTTTTAATTTGAGTAGGTGTCAAATTAGGATTTGCATCTAGCATCAAAGCTACTATTCCTGCTGTAAAAGGTGTTGCCATACTTGTTCCACTATATGTTACATAACCATTTGTTGTATTTGCTTTTGGAGCAGTTATATTATATCCAGGTGATGCAATATCTGGCTTTATCCTCTCATCAGCAGTAGGTCCTCTACTTGAAAAATCAGCTAGACTAAATCCATTTTCTCCAACGTCTGCCATTGCTGCTACTGTTATAGCTTTCTCAGCTGCACCCGGTGAACCTATTGTATATTTATTAGGTCCATCATTTCCTGCTGCTACTACAACAACAATCCCATTATTAACCGCATTATTTACAGCTAATGAAGTTGAATCTGTACCATCAGAACTTCCACTTGTTCCCAAACTTAAATTAATTACATCTATACCATAAACATCTTTATTTGTGATACACCAATCTATAGCTGCTGTTACATCACTCATTGAGCCATTACCTTGACTGTCTAAAACCTTGAGCCCTACTAAAGCTGTACCTTTTGCAACACCTGTATAGTTAGGATTTCCATCTCCTTCACCAGCAATAATTCCAGCTACATGAGTACCGTGACCATTGTCATCATAAGGTAAAGGCTGATTATTTACAAAATCTTTCCATCCTATTATCTTTCCACCATCTAAATCAACATGATTTCCGTCTATACCAGTATCAATCACTGCAACAACGACATCATTCTTAGTATAGTTGTTTATATTTCCATCTCTATCTCCATTCACATAAAAATCATTTCTCGCTTTCTCTGCACCGAACCAATAATTTGCTGTATCCATAGAAGCTTTAACAGGTTCATCATATTCAATATGAGCAACTATATCTAACTTAGACAA
Source organism: Caloranaerobacter sp. TR13 (assembly GCF_001316435.1). Classification (NCBI taxonomy): domain Bacteria; kingdom Bacillati; phylum Bacillota; class Tissierellia; order Tissierellales; family Thermohalobacteraceae; genus Caloranaerobacter; species Caloranaerobacter sp. TR13. Next base: position 190,388 of record NZ_JXLL01000002.1, on the reverse strand, counting down.
TTTGTTAATTTGGCTTTTTTTCAATTTCATAGCTATTGCAGGTATATTTTTATATTCATGTTTTGTTATATAATTACCTATTAGTTTCTTTATATCATTTTTTTTCATAAAATTTAATTTTTCTTTGAATACAACTATAACTGGAATTTCTTCGTTATCTGCAGTTTTATTCATTTTTTCAGATAAATTTTCAAATAATTTATCTTTGTTAGAGTCATAAATTCTAACAATATCCTTTTGCTGTAATTTTACTTTTGGTTTCTCAACATTGTTTTTTTCATTAAATGCAAAACCATAACTAGTAACTGAAATTAGCATAAGAATAAATAATAATATTGAAACTATCTTTTTATTTCTGATCATACCTTTCATTCAAACTCCTTCCTTTTTAATATATAATATACTCTTTAAGTCATTCATTAATGTACATTGGAATCAACCCCCTTCATATAAAGTAAGTGCATTTATTAGGAGGTTTTAAACATAGATAGTATATCGTTTAAAAATCGATTTCATATTAAACTTATTTACCTTCACATTAATACTATATTTTTCTAAAATTCAATTTTATGAGTCTATTTGATATTTATTGCCAAAATAGTATTTTAGTCCTATATCATTTATTCTTTCTTGTCTAAATATGATTTTTAATCAATATAATCTGTTATGATAGTTCTGAACTTTATAACATTAACTTTCTAAGCATTTTACCCAGTTTCACCCTAAAACAAATCAATAAATTAACAAATAAAATGTAGAAATCTTTTGATAAACCCTATTAAACTTACTGGATCTTTTAAAAACCAGCATTTAATAATGATAAAAAAATAAATAAAATAGGAACTTACGGAAGAAAAAATCCTCTTTGCAAATATGGAAGCAAAGAGGATCATCTTGTAAATAATGCTATTAAAAGTTTTTAACTATCTTAAAATATCAGTCTTTTAAAGATATATCTATTTTTTAAATTCAATATAATTTTTCTGTCTCATCATAAACTCCTTTACTTCATCTACTGTTGGCATCGATAATAAAGCTCCTTTTCTAGATGCTACAATTGCACCTGCTGCATTTGCAAAACGAAGAATTGATTTTAACTCTTCTATATTATCTGTTAATCTTTCTAATGTTTCAATTTGCTCATTTCTATATAATAATTGATAAATGAATGCACCAATAAATGAATCTCCTGCGCCAGTTGTATCTACTACGTCAATTTTAAATGCTGGTTCATATACTTTATTATATCTTGTAAAAACTTCTGCTCCTTGTTTCCCTTTTGTATATAAAATCACCTTAACTTTACCAATAAATAATGATTCTATTGCTTCTTTTTCATCTTCAATACCTGTAATAAATTTCAACTCATCATCACTTACTTTTAATATATCAGCAATAGGAATAAATTCTCTAATTGTCTTTCTACATTCTTCTGCATTATTCCATAAAGGTAAACGCACATTTGGGTCAAAGCTAATTATAGTGCCATTTTTTTCTGCATATTCAATAGCCCTAAGATGTGCCTTTTTTACAGGAGCGTCTATTAAATCTACTGAACAAAAATGTAACACATCTCCCCTCTCAAATAAAGCCTCATCTATTTCATCTGGGCTTAACAACATATCCGCACTTGGATTACGGTAGAATGAAAAATCACGTTCTCCTTCGCTTGTAAGTGATACAAAAGCTAATGCTGTATTTGCCTTTGTAGTGCGTATTATATTTTTTGTATCAACTCCAGCTTTATTTAGTACTTCTATTAAATAATCCCCAAAAGCATCTTCTCCAAGTTTGGAAATAATAAGACTTTCCTTTCCAAGTTTGGCAACACATGCTGCAACATTAGCTGGTGCACCACCTGCTACACGTTCAAAAGCTAATACATCTTTTAACTTAACTCCCTTTTGCATAGGTATAAAATCTATCAATACTTCTCCAATAGAAATTAACTTAGACACCTAATCACCTCTTACAACTTAATATCCCACTTTGTAATTAGAAATTGAGCTGTTCCATCTGCAAAAATTTCATAATAATTTGATTCATCTGATGGATAAATTAATGCTGTCATTGTTTGTTCTCCATCATTAATAAATACTTCTATACTTGAACGATCAACAAAAATACGGAATTTAATTTTGTTTTCTATAACATTAGGAGTAGTTTTTCTTACTCTACCTGGACCAATACCTGAGTTATTCCTATCTAAAGTAACTTTATTTTCTCTTTTATTAAAATATAATATAGTTTCTTCTTTGTCACCTTTACACAATTTAAACCCGGCTCTATCTGCATGGGTAATATCAATCAATGCTTCTATTTCTAGTGCAAAGCCATCAAAAGGTAATCTTTTCGAAATATTAGTTATTGTTTCAACTGCTCTATATTCGTTATTTCGATATTTTTTTATTTCTTCAACAGGACTAAATGTAATCTTATTACCTTTTAACTGTATTACACGTGGTAATGTCATAGCACCATTCCATCCATGTTTTAATTCATGGGTAGGCCATTTTCGGTCCCATACATTCATCCAAGCTATCATAATCCTTCGACCTTTATCATCAATTAATGTTTGTGGGGCATAAAAGTCAAAACCGTGATCAATTTCATAATAGTCTTCATGTACAAAAATACCTTTTTCATAATTTAATGAACCTATCATATATATAGAAGAATATATATTATTAAAACGATCTCCTTTTGATTCCAAATACTGTGGAGATATTATTAAAACATCTTTTCCATCTATTTCAAAGAAATCAGGACATTCCCACATCTTTCCTATTTTGTTTGAACTTTTAGCAATTATATTTACAAACTCCCAATTAATTAAATCCTTTGATTTATACATCAAAATTTGTCCTGATCCATCAACGTTACGTGAACCAACTACTACATAAAATAAATCTCCCTTTTTCCATACCTTTGGGTCACGAAAATCTTGTGATTTTGCTTCTTGCGGTAATGTATCTGTTCCAATTACTGGGTTCTCTTTAATTTTCGTAAAGTTTATACCATCCTCAGAAACAGCTATATTCTGTATTTGTCTTATATCTTCCGGCTTTTTTGTCTTATCTATATGTCCTGTATATATTAAATACAATTTCTCATCATGCTCTATTGCACTACCAGAAAAACAGCCATCTGCATCATAAGGCATATCAGGCGCTATAGCCACCGGTAAGTCCTCCCATTTTATCAAATCCTTACTTTTTACATGCCCCCAATGCATAGGTCCCCATTCGCTTGAATAGGGATGGTACTGATAAAACAAATGGTACTCTCCTTTATAATATGAAAATCCATTTGGATCATTAATCCATCCAACAGGAGCCATAACATGATATGTCATACGATATTTTTTATTTATCTTGTCCTTATTTTCTTTAACATAGTTTCTAGCCTTTTCTAATTTATTCATATTATCATCACCTTCTGCCTTGTTTTTTTAAGTCTTAGGGACAATATTTAAAGAGTCTTATTTAATTTTTTTATCCTCTAAAGTTTTGCCGAAGAAATATCTACGTCTATATACACTTTTATCATCAGTTACATCAATATAATATCCTTCAATATCAGTCTTATAATCTGCTTTTCTCACTTCATTTTTTTCAATAATATATATTTTATCTGAGTGAGTTGCATCAATATCATATTTCCCAGTGGCATATATATCGTAGTATAATGAACTATTGTCATTTATTATTTTAGTTATATCTATGTTTTCAATGATATGAAAAAATTTTTTCGCATCTATTAATTGATCATACTGCAAACAAAGATTACCTTCTGAAGTATATATTTCATATTTATTACCTTTTTTAATTAAACTTATATGATAGATTTTATATTTGTCATTTATATTATCAAAATCAATTAATTCATACTGTAAAAGAGTTATATAATAATCATTATTCAGAGTCAAAAATAAATTTTGTAGTTTAGCATTATCACTTAGTTTTAATCTTTTCTTTATATAATTATAATCTTCAACAAATTTTATATCATTAAACTTAATTTGTCCAATATTCGTTTCTAAATTTTTTACTGTGCAACTAGTTAAGATAAATATTAGAAATAACACTAACAGTAACTTAATTCTTTTATGTTGCACTTTTTTACCTCCTTTAATAGAAAAATTAACATTATTGTAGTAATAAAGAAAAAGAATCATTTTGTTTATTAGAAATTAATGGTTGTTCATTTTATTATTGAAATATTTACTTGCATTTTCTACCAATTTTTTTCAAACAATTCCTTAGTTTCAGTTCTATTAATTGTTTTATAATTGTTTCTAATGAAAAGTTTATGTAATTCATCAAATATTTCGCTTTGTTTTTTCAAATAGTCAACATCCACATTTGTCATTTTCTTTTGGTTTAAATTAAATTCATATATACTTTCAGCAACTAATCTCCAGTTGGGTCCAGGACGTAACTCTTTAATAAAACTATAAGTATTATCATTACTCATCAAAAAATCTATATATGATATTACAATCAAACATAATTTAGAAGGTACTTTATCAGGCTTAAGAAAAGAACTTGTTAAATCAAGACTTTTCGTAAACATATTATAAGTAATTGAACGTAATTCTTTTATTTGCATGTAATAATATATATTTAAGACTAATGAACTAATCATAATAAAAATAAGAAAAAAACTATTTTTTTCATTATAAATCCTCCTTAAATCAGAAATATTATGGGCTTCTCTAAATAAAAAGTATAAAGGGAAAAATCCCCTTATACTTTTTCATTTGCATCTTCATTACTTGAAGATATCACATTATAGTTTGAAAAAAATACTATCAACGTTATAAAACCCAGAAACACAATAATACTAGAAATTTTAAAAGCAAATTCAATAGAAACGTCTGTTGCCTTACCAACAATTATGTTTATAAAAGCTGCTATAACATTATTTATCATAGCATATATTGACAAAATAGTTGCTCTATCATTTGTAACTATTGATTGATTTTCTATATTTACAGCTATAGGGTGAATTAAAGCAAAACTACCAGTAACAGTTGCAATAAGTAAAACACTTAAAATAGGACTATTAATATATGACAACATAAAGCTACATATACCAATAATTAAAAATAACGTTTTTAAACTTTTTTCTCTCCCAAGTTTTTGAGTAAGTTTATATGCTTTTACTGAAACCATACTTATCGTCTGCATAATAGCCATTAGTATTCCAAAATATTTTAAATTAATGCCACTTTTTAAATATTGAGGCTGATTCAAAAATACGGTTATCATATGCTGTACTTCTTGAACAAATGCTATAGCTATAACAAATACTAACATCCACTTTTTGTTTAATACATTCTTAAAACTTTTTTTCAGCGTTAATTTTTCCTGCGAATAGTCGTTTACATCCTCAATAAATAAAGTCAAAAATGCTGCTAATCCATATGGTAATATTGTCAATAATGCTGCATAATCTATAGATTTTGCAATAACTATTGTTGAAAGAAAAGAGGCAATAAAAAATCCAGAAGTACCAGCAGCATTATATCTTCCGATTATTTTTTCTCCATCTTCTTTATTAATAGAAGAATATATCAATGCTATATCACATCCTGAAATACCTGAAATTGATATTGCCATTAATAAAGTTTCTACTAAAAATAGCAGAAAAGAATCAGCAAAATAAAATACTATTTTCGATATAAAAAACATAAAATTTGAAAATATCAAAGTACGTTTATATCCATATCTATCTGCAAACCAGCCCCATGGTATTTCAAAGACGATCATGAGTATTAAGGATATAGAGCTAAGTATAAATATTTCATAAAGAGAAAGCCCCCTTGCTCGTCTATATATGGTAGCAATAGGTCCATAAAATACAAATCCTTGTAAGAATATAATTAAATACATTAAATAAATATTCTTTTTTTCACGCATATAATATCCCCCTTAAAGTCTACAAGTTCAAAATATGATTTTTATATTACTATGAATTTTAGTACTTTTAGAATATTAATCAACTCATTTAAAAGAGCCTCCTATCTTAAAGTAAAATAATATGTAAGTTTCGAAGTTATAAATTTCTTTATCAAACTACAAATTTTATAATTAACACTTCTTTACTAATTTTAATTTTCCTTTGTCTAAAAATCTCTATTATTGTCGTACTTTGTTTCAGGTTTTGGATTTTTATTTTTTCTCTATATATTCCTTGATTATAAATATACTTTAAACCGTTGGAAATACTATGTTACATCTATTCAGATTTAAAAAAACAAAAAATCGTCAATCCCCAAGTTTTTTGTATTATTGGAAGTTGACGACTTTTTGTCTCATATGTTTTCATTAATTTTTAAAAATGTTGTCCATTTTCATAGTATTTGTGCTTCGGCAAATCAGTAAATATCACACATACATCTTCATAACCAAATTTCTTTACTCTATCAGTTATTGCACTTGCTGCTCTATCCTGTATTTCCTGTCCTCTATCAAACCATAATACTTCAATAAAAGGATATCCTTTTGAAACTTCTCCATCAAAAATAAATGTACTATGTATATATTCCAATGTAAAATAATCCCTAGGGCATTCTATAATACTTTGTAAATCATCTATCATCTCCTTGCTCACCTTTTTTAACTGCTCTAATTCTATTCCTCTCACTCTTATATGTGGCATAAGCTCTCTTCCCTTCTATATATATTTGCACATATAAATTATACAATTATTTAGATCTTTTAAAAACCTTTTATTTTTATACATCATTTCACAAAAAATAAAGTAATAGTTCCCATAATAAGTTTTATCTATTACCTTTATATGCCATCAGCCCTCCTGCCATTAAACCTATTCCTATTGCAAAAGTAAGTATTTGTGGGAATTTTAAGACATTAATCATAGAGCTGACTGTAATACCTACGCCAATGATAGTAATTATTTTATAATACTCAATTTTATTCATATATTTTAACCCCCTTCATAATTTTCTAACAAGTTAACAGTAAATACAATAAATTCTACCCTCTCATAATCAATTACTGTATAACACTAATCTGTCAAATCATATTTTACCAATTCTATATTTTTTGACCATTTCCTTTTGATTTTCTTTAAATTTTATCTTAATATTGCATGTTATTGTCTTATACCAGAAGTCATCTATATATAATACCTATCCCTGTCAATTTACTAAACAAAAGTATCTTCATTCACATTCCCTTCATTGATTGAATAAAATAATATATGCAATTATGCTAATTTTCTCCTCAAGGAGGCATATAAATGAATAGAAGAAAAGTTGTAGAAATTAGAAATATCAATATGATATATCATACCCTTGATGGTGAAACAGAAGCTATAAAAGATTTATCTTTAGATATATATCATGGAGAAATAGTAGTTTTAGTTGGTCCAAGTGGGTGTGGAAAATCAACTCTTTTATCTATAATAGCTGGTCTTTTAAAACCTTCTAAGGGCAAAGTAGTTATTAATGGTAAAAAAGTTGAAAAGACAAACAAAAAAATAGGCTATATGTTTCAAAGAGACCATTTGTTTGAATGGAGAACCATTTTAGGTAATGCTTTAATTGGATTAGAAATACAGAAAAAAGTAAACAAAGAAACAAAAAAATATGTAGAAAAGCTCCTTGATACATATGGACTAGGAGATTTTAAACACTATTACCCAAGTCAGCTTTCAGGAGGTATGAGACAAAGAGCTGCTTTAATTAGAACATTGGCTGTAAAACCTGATATTCTCCTTTTAGATGAACCTTTCTCTGCTCTTGATTATCAAACCAGACTTGCTATAGCAGATGAAATAGGAACTATACTCAAAAAAGAAGAAAAAACTGCAATAATGGTTACACATGACATAGCAGAAGCTATATCTACATAAAGGCAGAAAAATATAACTGATAAAAGTGATTAAACTATAAAAAAAAATAGAAAACCGGTTATATAAATAAAATAGTAAAACCTATAATTTTTTATATTTAGTAGTTAAAAACTAATATCTATTTTACTTTATAATTATAACCTCACTATTAATTGTGAGGTTATGAAAATGTTTTTTATGTTTCATTTTTTTATTACTTAAATTAAAAGCTTTTTCTATATACAAGGTAAATAATATAGCTTCATTTAAAACCAAGGATAATTTTCTTTTCTTCTTACTTCCACTTCTTTTACATAATTCTTTACATTTTGAATATGAATTTTTCTTTGCTTATAACTTGAAATATTATTCTCCTTTATAGTTTTGTAAATATCTAGTACTTCTGTATCTGATAGTATCTTTTTAGAATATTTCTTTATTATATCAACAACCTTATAACAATAACAAATATGACTATTTAAATTATTCGACCTTGATACGCTAAGATCTGCACTAGTAGTAAATACTACTATGGAAACATAAAGTACATTAGCATATTCCTTCAATAATTCCTTTAATGCATTTATATGCCCTATATTCTGCTTCACAGGATTATAAAACTTATTCCTATACTTGCCTATTTTTTGTATCCATTCTCTGTCTTCATCGGTACCTATTATAGTTCCCTTATAATTTTTAGTTTCTATAACAAATATTCCATACGGAGAGATAACAACATGGTCAATTTGTGATGTCCTACCATTTTTTCTTTTTAATAAAACATTATTAATAACTTTGTATTCTTCTTCATTTAGCTCACTTAAATCGGTTTTTACTATATCTTCACCAATTTCCCCTTCCGACTTAAAATTAGTTATAATTGTAAACAATATTTGCATTAAAAAAATAACTGCTATTGGTATAACTATGTATATCACTTTTATCACCTTCTCAGTTATCATTTAGTATAAAATAAATTTATATTTAGGTTAATATCCCCATTTCTTATTTAAAACATTCATCCCCTTAAAAAAATGTTTATGTTAATCTAAAAGTAGACTAAAGTATTAATTAAAAAATCCCCCACAATAAAATATACTACCCCTATACAAAAGTATAGGGGACTAGTGGAGGATAATAGCTTATAGCAAAAACTAAATCTTACTAAACATTTTAAGTAGAAAAATCACAACAAATCAATAGAATATTAAAGATTTCTAAAAAAAACTGTAATAATATATGAAAATCTAACTAAATAAACCAGTAAAAAGTATAGTATTTTAATTACATATTATAACAAATACTTCCTTTTATCTATATTATAATCCAACATAAAAGTAATATACTGGTTATATTTTATTGAAAAATTTAACATTTATACTTCTTATTATAAATTTATAACTAGCAATATGTTATTAAATAATAATATTAAATATTATATATATGCTTACTTATAATTAAATACTTAAAGCACTAATTCTATTATTTACATTTATTTATTAAATATCTCTGTTAAAGTTTCGTAAACTTCATAATCGACTTTATGATATGCTCTATGATTTGGATTTATACCTTGAAATTCTAGAAAATCAAAATATGATATTGGCACTGAATAAAGTTTAATTGTTTCTGTATCTATCAATATTTCTTTATAGATTTGATTGTCCTTTTTTACTTCCTTAATTCCTCTTTTAATCTTAAATTCCCCTATTATTTCATTTTCATATTTTATCCATACAATAGTACCTTTTGGTAGATTCCCAATAGACTTATTATTACCTAGAAGATATCTTTCTTCTTTCTTCTTCATTTTGTCCATGAAAAAATCATATATACTTTGTTTTGTTGGAAAAAATTGTTCTTTACGACTATGTGGAAAAATTTTCACTAGAATATTATTTTGACTTTTTCTTCTTCTAGTTTGTATAACTGGCTTTTTCTTAATACTTTCAAACTCTTTTATTAATTCATGTACTTCTTTTAATGAAGTCCTAAAAAATTCGCGACTAGGATTAATTCTTTTATCTTTCAATCTGTAATGTAAAAAATTTTCTAGTTCATTATAATAATCTGTTTTCTTTTTAAAAATAACCTCAAATGGCACGGGTACCCCTGTATCATATAATTCAGAAGCCCTTTTATCTGGATGTTCATTTGTTTTTCCAATTTTCAAAATATCATCCTTATACGCAGGATTTCTCATTACATATATATATCCCATAATCCCCCTCCTAAATTAAAACAATATATCAAAACATTCGAGTATAAAATTTTTTTATTATTAACTAAAAAAATATCTACTTCTGTATCTTTGCCACACTATTAGACAACATTTAATAATATTCAGGTTCATATAACTTAATATACTCGCGTGCAGCGTATTGGTCTGTCATACTAGCAATATGATCACAAATCAATCTCAAAAATTCCGAATCATCTTGTAATTCAAAAATCATATCCTGAATTTTTAATCTATTAACTTCCATTCCTTTTTTTGAAAAATATCTATTTAAAATATAATCTGGTAACTGCTGTGGATGTATATAATACGCTTTAAAAAGTTTACAAATTATATATTCACCTTTAGCATCCGCTTGACTTACTTTTTGTGAAGTTATAACTAGTTTAGAAATCATATTTGATAATTCTGAATGCATTTCATCAATTTCATCTGAAAAAACTATTAATTTTTCTTTAAACACATCATTTTTATCTTTAAAAGTTGGATATTCCTTATCAATATACGCTTTTTGAATTCTATTATATGATGCTTTACAAACATCATTAATCAAATAACCTACCATAGATTTAATTAAAACGTTTCTCACATCAACTGTTTCTTTTAATTGATTCAATTTAATGTTTTCATCTTTACATATTTTCTCTACAAGTTTAGCATTACTTATATCTTCTATTTTTATGATTTTAGCTCTTATTCCATCTTCCAAGTCATGAGTACATTGGGCTATTTCATCAGCTATAGCTACAACTTGACCCTCAAGAGTAAATGATGGTAACTCAATATTAATATTACTTAAGTCTAGAGTAGTATATTTAACTTCCTGCTTAATTGGTACTATTCTCCTCTTTTCATAGTTTTTTTCAGGTATTTTAATTTTTCTACTAGTGTGTTTTAATATACCTTCCCTAACAGCTAAAGTTAAGTTCATGCCTTTTTGCTTTTCTGTTCTTTTTTCTAAATTGTCTATAATTTGTAAACTTTGATAATTATGTTTAAAACCACCACAATTCTGTATGCTAATCTCTTTATCATTTTTAAACATTTGACCTGAAATAATTAAGTGTAGTGTCCTTTCTCCTATATGTCCAAAAGGTGTATGTCCTAAATCATGCCCTAAAGCAATCGCTTCAATCAACTCATCATTTAACCGCAACACTTTCCCAATTGACCTTGCAATTTGACTTACTTCTAAAGTGTGTGTTAATCTATTGCGATAATGGTCACCCATATTTGCATTAAAAATCTGTGTCTTGTGCATTAATCTACGAAAAGCTCTAGAATGTATAATTCTATCCCTATCTCTCTGAAAGGGTAATCTTATTTCACACTTGCTAACTTCATTCATTTCACATTCTTTAGTCAACCTTTGTATAAGAAATTCTGAATCACTTTTAGCTGCATATTCAGCAAGGCATAATTTTTCCCTTTCAAGTATCTGTTCCTTTTTTATCAATTTTGAGCTCCTCCTTGTTATATAATTTCAATAATACCATCTAACAGTATTGCACTTTCAACATCATTGGACATTAAGGTGTAGTCCAGTCTATTGTACTTAGCATACAACGATTATAAGCTTATGCTTCACACTCAACGAAGAAATGTGGTATACATGTACTTAAACACTTATCCCAGTACACTCTTATAAAATCTATGTTACGGATTGTTTTTTTATACTTAGAAATAAAGTTATTTTATTTTTCTGGAAATTGTATAAACAAGCCCAAATGCACTTTGCCTAAGTTTTTTCATTCTTTCTCCTATAGACTTCACAGATTTAGCACCTATAAAAGATAAAGCTAAAATTGCTCCTTTTGTAGTTATATTGACATTTCCATTTATTACTCCATCTATGAAATATATAATAGCTAACCAAGTTTTTTCATCAGAAAATACATCATAAAATAAATCCTCAAGAGCTGTTTTATCAAGCTTAAGTAAATCAGATATTTCTTTCTCAACCTCTGACCTAATTATACTTGCAACTTTTGAAGATAGCTGCTCATATTTTATTACAGGCTTTATCTTTTCTGTTAATGCGTAGCATTTTAGCTTAAGCCTATCAATCTCTTCTTGTCTTTCTTCAAGAATTTCTTTGATTACTTTTACCTTTTTTCTATCTAATGGATCTAATCTAGGCGATATCAATTGTCTAAATAACTCCCACGAAATTATGTCTCTATCTAAATTAGTATCAGTATTTAACTCCTGATTAAAAAGACTATTCCATATAGCTTCATTAGTAAGTAAAACAGGTGTAGAAACACTCATAGTTTTTAAAATATTCATCCTTAATAAATAACTTTTTACAAGTAAATACTCTAATTTCTGTTTTGTAAAAAGTTCTTCACAATACTCATATAAAGCATTCATTTCTTTTCCTTGCTCTAAATAAGCTTCTAATAATATATGACGAATTAGTTCTCCAGAAGCATTAATTGGGTTTATCATATTAAATACTGAATCAATTGTTAAATTAGTTGACTTTATTAATTCAGTTGTTTTTTCCATAGCTTCATTATTTGCAGGGTATACTGTCCATATATTTTTTAAATATTTGCCTTTTAAAGGCTCAAGAATTTCCATCACCTTATTAAAACATTTTTGCTGATATATCCATAAATCAAATACTTGATTAAATTTTGTTGACCATTTAGGATTACGGACTTTTATAAAAGATAGTATCTCATAAGATTCTTCTAGAATTACAACAGGAGGTATTGTTAAGGCTATAGGTTTCTGAAAATATAATAAAGCGGCAGCTGATAACATCTCTATATCAATTATAGGATCCGGGAACGCCACTAAAAATCTGTTCTCAATTTTTTTCACAAAAATTTCCCCCCATGTTCATTTTAGTTGTTCTAAACTCCTCCTATTTTTATTAAGCATAATTAATATCATTTTACTATCAGCATAATTATGTTAATAATACTACTTAAGTTGCTGTAATAACTAAATTGTAAATTTAAACAATACTCCTCTATAGCTGTATATATTTTTATGAATGTTTTAGTTTGCATTTTTAACAATTTATTATCTAAAACTTTAATTTTTCTTTAATCATTATGGTAAAATGCAAATACCTTTTATCACTAATTCATCTATTATTCTTTCTGTATCTCTTCTTAACTTCAAATCTCTTGGGTATAATTTACAATTACAGATTAATTCTACATTGCATTTTACATTTCCTTCTAACAAAGTGAAAATTTTACCAAACATTTAGATGTTTAATCAAATACCCGTATATAATCCTCATTTCTGTCAATACTCCTTACCAAGGGGGTATCGGACATGCCTAATATATATGTGGAATTGGGTGAAAAAATCAGAAAATATAGAAAAAAGAAAAAACTATCCACACCTGAATTAGCGAAGCGACTTAATATATCAACAGGGCTTGTTAATAATATTGAAAATGGAAGACATGATGTTTTTAAGTTAGAACTGTTATTAAAAATTTCTAAAGAATTAAATGTTTCGCTAGGAGAACTGCTACAATCAAACTATATTGATATCCGTGATTTAAGTATTCAAGAAGAACTAAAAAAAATACTAAAAGATAAAAATAATAAAACAAATGAAAAAATAGATTACATAAATCAAAAACTTAATGAAATTTTTATATTGTTTTTAGCTACAATGTCAAAGTATGACTATAATACAAAAGCAATTGATTATATCACTAATCATATCCTAGAAGAACTCAATTTTATTAAAGATCTAGATGTTATTGAAAATAAAGTCTCAACTTAGAGGCTTTATTTATTTTTTTGCTTTTCTACAAAAATGAAATTATTTTCATAAAAATGAATAATATCTGTTTTTCTGCACATTCTAATCTCAAGGAGGTATCAAAATGGCAACAAATAAGATATATCTAAGTGCTACAAGTATTAAAACTTACTTATCTTGCAAAAAAAGATTTAAGTACAAGTACCTAGATAAAATTGATATAGGAAAAACCATCTCAAATAAGTATATATCCTTTGGTAACAGTATGCATATGACTCTTGCTGACTACAACATGATTACAGATGAGTCATATAAAACTTTAGATATACTGCATGATCTACTTAGAAAAAACTGGATAAGAGAAGGATATAGTTCAATTAAAGAGGAAAAAGAATATGGTCAAATGGGATTAGAGCTTCTTACTCAGTACTATAAAAACCCAAAGGATATAGGCAGCAAGAATTTAATAATAGAACAAATGATTTATAAGGAAATGGACCACTATATCCTCTGTGGAAAGCTAGATAAAGTATATATTAGAAAAGATGGTATTGTTGAAGTTCTGGATTATAAAACTGGGAAAACAATATATCCAATAGATAAAATTCAACTGCCAGTATATTTAATTCTAGCCAAAGAAAAACTTGGGTACTTCCCTAAGTCAGTTAGCTTATACTACCTTTATGAAAATAAAAAAATTACGAAAGACCTTACTGATGATTTGATTGAAAAAGCTACTGAGTTTATATACAAACTTTGCGACCATATATGTACTGAAACTAATTTTAAAGCTACTCCCAATAGCTACTGCAACTCTAATTGTGAATATTACAAAATCTGTGAAGACACTAAAAATCATAATTTAATCGTGTTAAATTCCCTAGAAGAATTTAAAAGTAAAAATAAGTTGAATACTGTTTTTTAATGTAAGAATATACAAAATCTTAGCCAAACGACTCAAATGCCATTTTAAACTTCTAACCATTTCTTATAACGGTATAATAAAAAATTGTTTGTAATTTTTTAAATTAAAACACTTTCCATTTAACACAAAAAGATATAACAAAATCTTCAATTTAAATAAATCAAGGATGATTTTGTTGAAATTCATTATGGAAATTATATTCATAATATCTACAATATTAACAAGGAATATAATTTCCTATGAATTATAAATACAACCGTATATTAGTATATTTAAGGAGGAGCTAATTATGAAAGATAAAATGAAAATAACTAACATAAAAATTAAATATAAAGATGATAAAGAAGCTAAAGTAAGATTCATTAACTTTTTAGTAGAATATTTCCTTGAAAAAGAAATATTCAGCAAGAAAGGAGGCGATACATAATAAGTGACAAATGCAAATTTAAATTGCAAAAATGCTACTATTAAGGATAAAGAAAATGAAAAATACGATCCATATAGATATGCTGCTATATATGCAAGAAAATCTATTAAAAACTCAAATTATTCCCTTGAATATCAAATTGAAGTATGTAGTAAAAAGATTAAAGATGAAAATCTAATACTCTATAAAGTCTATCAGGAAGAAGTATCTGGAAATAAAAGTTATCTTGAAAGAAAAGAATTTGTAAATCTACTTAATGATCTTTATGCTGGAATGTTTAAAACTGTAGTAGTCATTAGGATGGATAGATTATCAAGAAGGATAGATGATTTTCTAAGAATACAAAGTATATTTAAAAAACATGATATACGAACAATTTATGTAAATGAAAGTGAGCTTAATATCTTTGATAAAAGCTATATGTCAAAATTTATCCGAAATATAATAATGTCAGTCAGTACTTTTGAACCTGATAATATATCAGAAAAAACAAAAGCTGGTAAAAAGAAAAAAAGAGAAAGAGGAGAATATTCTCACGGCAAATATGTACCTTATGGCTTAAAATACATCAAAGAAAATAAATCCTATATTATTAACGAAGCTGAAGCAGAAAACATAAAAAAAATATTTGAAATCTATTATGAAAATATAGATAGAATTGGTAAAAAAGATAATAATGGAAAAACATTTACAAAAAATAGTTTAGTTAAATTAATAGAAGAAGAAATAAAAATAGATAACAGAAACATCACTCAAAAATTTATAGAATCAATAATTAAAAGACCAATTTATGCTAAAAAATTGCCAATAGATTCTAATATTAAACTAAAGGATATGTTTTATTATGATGTAAAAAGAAATAAATATGATCTTAATGAAAAAGATTTAATAGAATGTACTAACATAAATAAAGCAATAATTGATATAGATTTCTGGAAAAAAGTAGTTGTAAAAACATTAGTTAAAGAAATAAAAGGCAAAAGAGAAGCCCCCGAATATCTTTTTAAAAAACTCCTATATTGTGGCATCTGTAATAAAAGATTAAAAAAATTCATAGGTAACGAATATTATACATGCAATAAAGGCTGTACAAAACTTACTCAAGATGAGATATTAAAAATGTTAATACCAAAACTAATACATGATTGCAATAACGAAAATATAAAAAATAAAATTAAAGCTGAAATCAAAAGATTAGAAAAAGAAATAAATAATAAAAAGAAAAATATCGCAAATACAAATGCTAAAATTAGAGAAAAAATTCATTTGCTAATAAATAACCCTAATAATAAAGGTTTACATGATGAGTTAAAAAAATTAAATGACGAAAAAATTGCATGCAATAAAGAAATATCAACGTTAGGTCGATTATTAAGAGAACTCATTTACAGATATGAAAACCTAAATATTTTTAAATTTGAAATGAGTAATATCGATGACGAAGATATTAAATTTTTCATAGAAAGATGGAGAGAACTACATGAGCTATTATCAAATCTAGTTCATAAGGTGGTGATCAATAAATCTAATAAAAATGGCTACTCAATCGAAACCATATACACAGAAAAATAACCTTGCTGTATGTTATCTAAGAGTTTCAACTAAAAAACAAAAAGATAAAGGAAATTCTATAGATGTTCAAAGAGAATATGCTAATAAATATTGTGAAGAAAACAATCTCCAAATCATCAAATATTTTGAAGAAACAAAATCAGCTTCAAAAACACAAATCGAAGAATTTGATTATTCAAGCAATTTATATGATTCTCTTAAAGATAGACCTGAACTTAAAGAAATCATGAAAATGGCTAAATTAAAGAAATTCAGTCACCTAATAATATTCAGCAGAGATAGGCTCGCCAGGAATTTTGAACTCTTTGTAGCATTAAGATTTTTCTTTGAAAAATGTGGTGTTAAAATACACTATACCAAGCAAGGTGAAAATCTACTTTCTGAAAACGAACGACTCTGTAAACTATTTGAATTGATTTTAGGAAGTATAGCTGAACTTGAATCAAGTCTCATTTCTTCAAGAGTAAAATCAGGTCTTGTGCAAAGTATTAAAAACAAAAACTGGGTAAGTTATCATACTCCCTATGGATATGTATTAAAAAGCAACGGTTCAAAGGGAAAAACATTAAAACCTTCAAATATCCAGAAGGAATACGTTAAAGAAATTTTCAATTTATATAATAATCATGGATATAGTTACAAAAAAATAGCCAAAGAACTTAATAAAAAAGATAAACATGGACATCATTGGACTGAAGATAAAATCGAAAGAATTATTAAAAATGAAACATATATAGGATATATAGTTTGGAACAGACGTAGTAAAACAAATAATAAAAACATCATTAGGTCACCTATTATTGAAGGTGCAAATATAATTACTGACCAAGATTGGCATATTTCTAAAAAGCTTAGATATGTTAAAAGTAAAGCTAAAGATCCTAAATATTACAATACTCCATTTCTTTTAAGGGATAAATTAATTTGTGGTCACTGTAATACATTCATGAAGCCTAAAAACTATGGTAAAGATAAATATGGAAATGAAAGACCAAGCGTCTACAAATGCGAAACTAAAGATGGAAGACAATCTCATTTCATTGTAAAACAAACTATTATTGAAAATATATTTGTTGAAGAGTTTTCTAAAATATTGAATTCAGACATAGTAAATAATCTTTATAACCGATACTGTGAAGTAATCAATAAAAAATTGCAGGATGTTAATAGTCAGCTAAATGATTTAGATGGAGAAATCCATGAAATCAAAAGTAAATTAAGTAAACTAGAAGAAATGATATCCAATGAAACTTTTAAAGATTTAATTGAAATTCTTGATACCGAAAAACGTGAACTAAATAATGAATTGAATATATTATGCGAATTCAAATCAAAGCTTGAATATAAAGAAGATATGCTTAATCAGCAAATAAGAGAATTTTGCAATGTTGGGAAAAAAGAAAAATTAATTGATAAAATAAAAAATTCAATTAATAAGTTTATAAAGGTAGATTTTCCTCAATTAGAAACAACTCAAAAAAGAATTATAATTGATATGCTGATAGACTCTGTTATTATTAAAAAGGATAATTCTAAAAATGGTTCTATAGAAAGTATGGAAATTATATTTAAAGCTCCAATTAATGACTTATAGTCTTACCCCCTAAAAAATAGGGGGATTTTTTTGTCGAAGATTATAAGTATAAAATTAATAGGCAATATACCATGCGTAGTATACTACGCACGGCATATTGCCTATTTAAAATGAAAAAAATTTTATTCCTAATTAAAATTTAATATTTTCAATTTTAAGTACTACTTCCCTTATTGAAAATTTTTTTGAATTTTAATTTGAAAACCTATTTTATTTTTGAAAACTACAAAATTGTATATGCTCAACTAGTCATAAAAGTTAGCATTTTCAAATATTCTGTAATATAAATAAAATAGGAAGTGATATAATGGTGAATATAAGACATTATTCTGAGAAAGAAATAAATATAATAAAAGAGTGCGTATCTAAAGGAATGAATCCACATCAAATAAAAGAAAAATTAAAAGATGAAGCAAAAAACAAAACTGAAAAAATCTACAACTATCACACTATAGTATCCAAAATAGAGACTGAACTTGAAAAAAAGTGGGATCCTAAAAATAAAATTTATATAGACACATCTAAGAAGGAAAGTAAAATAGATTCTCCTCAAAATACTGATTTAAATAAAAATGATAATAATTCCAAGGAGAATGACTCTGAAAATACTCGAGAGACTATCACAAATTCCAGTTCAAATGAAGATAAAAACGATGCAGTTCAATTAAATTTATTTAATACCTCAATACAACAGAAAGATACCGAAGTAAACATGAATAATGATAAATGTAAAAAGAATGATGGAAAAGCTCAACACGAAAAGACTAACAATGATATTACTTTAAAGGGAATCCTAAATTACTTAGAAACTATATATGAAAATATAAATGATTTGAATAGAAAAATTAATAAAATACAAAAATCATTAGACTTGATTAAAAAAGATAATCCATATAAAAAGCTTGATATCTTAAGTAATGAGTTGATAACTATTTACGCTAGTGAGAAAAGAAAGAAATCTGTTAATATTAATTCTAAAATTCTAGATAAAACTCTAGAAGTAATGAAAGACAAATTAAATATAAAAAACAACAAATCCCTTGCTATTAATACTGCTTTACTTATAGCTCTTTATCAAAGTAACTTAGATAAATTAGATGATGAAAACATTACTTCTAAATAAATTATTTAATACTAAAAGAAAGCATAACTTCTTTACTACAAAAGAAGTTATGCTTTCTTGCTAACATATTTAAATTTATGATCCTTTAATTTCAGTTGCATTTTTATTAATTTCTTTTTAGTCTCCTAAACGATTTAACTGAAATTAACTAATTTATGAAGTAAAAAGTTACTATATTTTAACCAATAGTATTATCATAAATTATTTTTTTTAAGTCAAATATGGTATTAGTAAAACTATCTAATCTTACAGTTCTAACTTCTATAAATTTCTTTTCAGAAGTATTTTTTATCCTCCATATTGGATAATCTTTATCTGTATAAACTCTAGGATAAAGTAAGATACATCTACTCGCTTCATTATAAGATGTAATATAAGCATACATTTGATATATATCACTCTGTTGTACTTTGTCAACATGTTTCCACTTAGTGTCAATAATCACTTTTGCTGACCTCTTATTATTAAATTTTGTTTTATATAGAACTATATCTGGTTTTAATTTAATATTATTTCTTTCATTGTTAACATTAATCAAAAGATATTTTACATTATCTTGAATAGAAGTATATTCTCCATCATTACTCCAAATCTCATTCACTAATTTAGCAATATACATTTCAAACAAAGTATTCATTTCAAAAAGGAAAGAAAAACTCTGATTTAATCCAACATTACTACTAAAAGTTAAATTAGAAAGAATAAATTTTGCTATCAGATAAGGAATTTTAAACCTTTCATTTTGTCTATCAAAAATTATTTTATTTAGCTTATCAGAGTTAATAACTATATCATCAACATCTTTAAAATAAGATTGTAAAATTTTTATATCTTTTTTCAAATCTATATTATTTATATTGGTAACTAGTAACTTTATTGTTTTTTTAAATACTTGATTCAAGAAATTATTAATTGTAAATTTACTATATTCACAGAAAGCTTTATATTTCTTAGAATAATTATATCTAATTTGGTTTTTTATTATTATTCTACCTTTAAGTTTGTTTAGATTATCCTGGACCTTAATATATTCATAATGTAAACCTTTGTTAATCCCTCTTTGAAGCTCATTTATAAAAAAATGTGCAAATAATTCTATCAAATTATATTTATTATAGTTCTGAAATGAATTATAGCTTAAACTAACAGGAAAATAGCCTACTTTCGATAACATAAACATCAACATATTTCTATCTTTAGTTAAATCATGTATATTATTATCTAAAGAAAGTTTAGGTAATATTTCTAAATAAACTGAAGGAAGTTGTATAAAGCCAACATAATTAATAAATCTTAATTTATTTAATCCTATTTGAACTATTTTATCTATTTCATAATTATTATCAAGATAATTTATAAGATCTTCATATTCTTCTTTTGTTATGCTACCTTCTTTATTGCTATCAATTGTTATCCAATCATAGCTTTCTCTTATGATTATTTTTTTGAGCCTACTCATAGATTTTTTTCAGCTCCTTAACACCAAAAGAATCCTTGATATTATATTGAACTCTCGATTGATATTTAGATGCTAAGCTACTATTATTAAATAATTCATCAATATCAATATTACTTTTATAAACTATATAATCGTCATCAGAGTTTTTTCCAATACCACCTAAAACCAGTCCGATTTTTTCCCAATCATCATAGAAGTATTCTTTTAACAATGGTATAATCTTATTTCTAAATACTTCTATTAACTCTTCTACAGTCTCAATATTCATAAAATACGCATGCCCTATGGTGTGATCTCTATCATATAAAAATTCTATCCTACTATTAATTTTTTCTAGCATTGCTACTAAATCAATATCTTCTATAGGTTCTAACAAGTTAGGATTAGGCATTATTTCTTCAAATATAAATCTTCTTCTAAGAGCAATATCTAATAAAGCTATGGATCTATCAGCAGTATTCATTGTACCAATAATATAAAGATTAGGTGGTAAAACAAATTTTTCTTTTGAATATGGTAACGTAACAGTAATTTGATTTGTTTCACATAATCGTTTATCTTCTTCTAATAGAGTTATTAGTTCTCCAAATATATTAGATATATTTCCTCTATTTATCTCATCAATAATTAGAACAAATTTATTAGCTTTCTTAAAATCAAATTTTGTTTTGTCATTAATATTCTTTCTTACCTCTTCTTTAATACTTTCATATGTTAAATCTATTTTTTTATTCTTATCAATTAATGCTGAATACATTGCTCTATATGAAATTTCTTTTAATATACCATCTTGAGGTTGAAAACCTCCTTTGTCATCTGATTTTAAACCTTCAACAAAATCCTCATAAGAATATGTTTGATGGAAAGTACAAAAACCTATCTGCCCTTCGCTTATAAGCTCATTAAAAATATCAATTACTTTAGCTCTAGATTCACTATCATCAGAAGTAATAATATCTGAATACATCTCACTATCAATAATTTCAAGAGCTTTATTCATAACGATATATGTTTTTCCTGTACCTGGAGGACCATAAAGAATTATATTTTTATTAAGTCTTTTTTTAGTCCTATTAATTGTTATAATATCTTCTTCCATTGGAGTATCTATTTTATTAAAAAATTGCTTAATTGCTTCTATATTTGTTACTTTATTTATTGTTTTTTTATATCTAGTATAATTTAAATATTCAACTTGACTTTTATCTATCCAATTTACAGGTAAAGTATGACCAAGCTCAGTGTCAAACCTGTACCCTTCATCAAAAGACTTTTCAACTTTACCTATAGCAGATATTTTTATAACAGACTGTTTTCTATTTTTTTCTGTCATAATAGTATATGTAGATTTCAAAGCAACAAAATCCCCTTCTTTAATTTTTATAAACTCTAATAATGCGTCTTTTGCACTCTTTGTATTAGCATTTTCCTTAATATATACCTTTACATCTTTTAAATCTTTAGTAATATATTCACTTAAGTCTGTATTTAAAAAACCTATTCCAACTACACCTTTATTTATAAATTCTTCTAATTTAGAATCATTCTCCCCATATATATATTCTATCAACCAATATGATTCATTAGGTTTAAAATGATAATTATTCCAAACAAATGCCCCAAGTTCGTAATATGACCATTCATTAAATGGAGAATATTTTCTTAATTCTTTTGTTATGTAGTAATTAAGAACAACTGAATTATCAGAATTAATTTGTACTATATTTTGTAATTGCAAGTTTTTTGCTAATGGTATTAAACATTCTGGCGTGAAAACATTTAAAAACTTCTCAGGTACATAAATAAGTAATATTTTTTGTAAAACCATATTCCAAATTGGTACTTCTAAATTTTGTAATTCCTCTATTTTGTCTTCTTTTGCCAAAATAATCGCTTTATATATCTTAGACTTTAAATTTTTAAATTGTTTTTCTAATTCTTCTCCTTTTAAAATACGTTTATTTTTTCCAGTACCTGTAACATAATTTCCGTCACTTGACCTGTAAATGCCAAATTTAGCTGCATTGCCACCACCAATTCCTGCTAAAATATTTTTAAACTCTAACCAATAAATGAAACAATCTTTTGATGAAGTGTCAGCATATTCTTCTATAGACATCTCGAGCAATCTGTCAAGCGGAAATCTCTTTACAAATGCCTTTCTATCTTCTTCATTTTTCTCAATTACTTCTTTAGAAATATTCATAGCAGATGCAATCTTAATCATTTCATCAATTTTCATTTTTAATCCTCCTTTTTCTATTTCTTATTTGTTTTAATTTCTATATGTGTCAAATTATACCTTCATTTTGTTTAAAAATATAAATAAATTTTTATTAGTAATAGTTACTAAATATAATTTTAAAAATAGAACTTAAAACAAAATCACATATACAAAACTTTGAATTCTAATACTTTCTTTATGTATTTTAGCTATTAAAAATTATTGCATAGCTTTTTAAAAGTAATTAAAGTAATTTTAAACAACGTATAATATTATAAGTCTAAGTAGAATAACTTCACTATCAATTTTTAACACGTTACCACAATTGTAAAATTTAAAAATAATAATTAAATTAAATCCCTCTAACATCAACTTTCTTTAGTGAACATTAGTACTTCTACAATCAAGTTTCTAATAAAAAATCTAATATGTTTTTTGTATTTAGTTAGTAAGAATTATCAAAAAATTAATTTGTACTAATATACTATAAATTACATATATCTTCATTCCTTTTATTATTAGAATCTTCAAGTATTCTTTTATAAATTAATTTTCTTTGCTTTATACCAACACCATTAATCCTATCTATAACAATACTCGCTATCGCTTTTGCTATCATTTCTTGTAATATTTCTTCACCTGGAGTATTAACGATAACTTCAATTTCTTGATTTTTCATTTCATCTCCCCCTCTAATGAATCATATTAGAGAGTTTGTTTGTCCTATTCCCTTTGCTTATTTTAATAACCAACCAATATATAAGCTTGTCTATTGTCATACGTTAAAACAAATTTGCATTTAATGTAATATCAACCATTATATCTATTTACATATAAACATTACCTTAAATAATTACATTCTAATTTTCATATCATAAATATGAAAATATGTTCATTGAGGTGAAATAATTGTCTATTATCGCTATATACTCCAGGAAATCTAAATATACAGATAAAGGAGAATCTATTAAAAACCAAATAGAACTCTGTAAAGAATATGCAGAAAAACACTTCAATGTAGACAAGTTTCTAATATATGAAGATGAAGGATATTCTGGAGGACATGCTGACCGACCTAAATTTCAAAAAATGCTTAAAGATATTTCAAAGAAAAAATTTGATATCCTTATATGCTATCGACTTGACCGTATCAGTAGGAATATAACAAACTTCTCTAACCTCATTGAACTTCTTCAGAAAAACAATATAGATTTTGTATCAATCCGTGAGCAGTTTGATACATCAACTCCCATGGGTAGAGCAATGATGTATATAACTTCAGTATTTGCTCAACTTGAAAGAGAAACAATAGCAGAAAGGATTAGAGATAATATGCATCAGTTAGCAAGAACAGGAAGATGGTTAGGAGGCAAAACTCCTACAGGTTTTAAAAGTCAACCTATATACGTTGATGACAAAAAAATAGGTAAAAAGAAAATGTATAAACTATCCCCTATATCGAAAGAATTAGAGCTAGTTAAAACTCTTTATTATAAATTCCTTGAGCTTGGTTCTCTTACCCAACTTGAAAGCTGGACTTTAGAAAATAATATAAAAACAAGAAATGGTAAATATTTCGATAAAAGCATATTAAAAGTAATACTGACTAATCCAGTTTATGTAATAGCCGATGAGCTAATATATGAATATTTCCAAGAAAATAATTCTGATATAGCTAGTAACAAAGAAGAATTTGATGGTATTCATGGATTAATGGTTTTCAACAAACATAATGAAAAAAGAAATAGAGTTATAAAAAATGATAAATCTAAATGGATAGTTGCAGTAGGAAAACACAAAGGTACTATTCCTTCTCAAGACTGGATAAGAGTACAAAATTTATTAGAAAAAAACCGAGAAAAAGCTCCTAAAGCAGGAAAAGGAAAGATAGGACTTATTACTAATTTATTAAGGTGTAAAAACTGTGGATCTAAAATGAGAATAACAGTTTCCAGAAGAAAAAATTCAACCTATTATTACTATAAATGTTTACTTAAAGAAAGGTCTAAGGGGTCTAAATGTAACATAAAAAACTTAAATGGAAGTTTAGCTGATGAATACGTAATAAACGAAATTAAAAAAATTAGCTATAAAGAAAGTGATATATATAAATACCTTTATGAGATGAAAGAAAAGTTAAATAAAAAATCAAATAATCAAGATTCTGAAAAAGAATTGCTTGAAAAGGAATTACTAGAATACAAAAAAGCAATTAATAATTTAACATTACAATTATCTCGAAATCAAGATTCTAAAGCTGCTAAATACATAATTAAGCAGATAGAAGAATTTGATAACAAAATTGTTGATATTAAAACAAAATTAGAAAACCTAGATGAAAACAAAGAAATAACGGAACTAGAAAAAAACAATATTGACATAATACTAAAATTAATAAAAGATTTCTCTAATAATGTAGATAAACTTGACTTTGAAGAAAAAAAGAAGTTTCTAAATCAAATAATAGATAAGATTTGGTGGGATGGTAGAAAATTAGAAATAAATATAGTAGGTTATAACCAAGGGCAGTAATGCCCTTTTCTGTCTTTTTGTACACATAGCAGAAGCTATATCTATAGCAGACAGAGTTGTAGTATTATCTAAAAGGCCAGCAACAATTAAAGATATAGTTAATATTGAATTAACCTGCCCAGATGGTATTAGAACACCTATGCGAAGTAGAGAAGCTCCTGAATTTAGGTACTACTTCAATAAAATATGGAAGGAGCTGGATGTTCATGTCTAAAGAGCATGAAGAATATATCAAAAAACTTAGAAAGAAAAAAATAACTATTAAAATTACTCAAATTGCAATAATAATTGTTTGCATGTTTTTATGGGAGATTTCAGCCCGACTAGGCTGGATAGATACATTCCTTACAAGTTATCCATCTGAAATCTGGAATTTGTTTATAAAGCTTTTGAAAGATGGTTCTCTATTTGAACATATAGGAATTTCTGTTATGGAAAATGTATTTGGTTTTACTATCGGAACTATTCTAGGTATTTTAGTAGCTATACTTCTATGGTGGTCGGATTTCATTTCAAAAGTATTAGACCCATATCTTGTAGTATTAAATAGTCTACCTAAAACCGCATTAGCACCAATTTTAATACTTTGGGTTGGTGCTGGATATACTGGTATTATAGCAACTGCAATTGCTGTATCTATTATCATAACTATCATGAATGTATATAACGGCTTTAAAGAAGTAGATGAGGATAAAATAAGAATGCTAAAAACCTTTGGTGCAACTAAATTCCAAATATTAACAAAAGTCATAATACCTGCAAGTGTACCTACAATGATTAGTGCTTTAAAGATTAACATTGGTCTATCTTGGGTCGGAGTTATTGTTGGAGAATTCTTAGTATCAAAAGCAGGTATCGGCTATTTAATTGTATATGGTTTTCAAGTGTTTAAATTAGATTTAGTGATGATAAATGTATTTATTTTAGCAATACTCGCTGCTGTAATGTATCAAGGAGTTGCTTTTATTGAGAATAAATTCATGAAATGGAAACAATAAATAATAAGTCTAATTTATTTCTATATTGCTGTAAATATTCAGCATATTTTTTTCTATAATACAAAGAATAAATATAAAGATTTAGTTAGAAGTCATATTTTATTAGAAAAAAATAAAGGTCAGGGATAATCCTGGCCTTCTTAAATTCTTATAATCCAGAGGTGTAAAATATGAAAGAACCAAAAAACAATAATTTACAAGCTCCCAAACCTGTTGAATTGAAAAATATAGCTGAAATAAAAGAACAAATGGGGACATTATACACTGATGTAACACCAGAAGGATACACAAATATTACAAGTGGAGAAAATACAATGCCTTATACTCATACTTCTTCCACTATAAACGGTAACTTTTATATGAACTATCCAGAACTATTTAACTTTAACTACGAAATTTCTACTGTTCATCCATTTAGATATAAAAAATAACAAAATCTTTGATTAAAATAAAGCATAAAAGCAACCAAAATTTGGTTGCTTTAAATTACTTTAAAATCTTTCTTAATAGCTTAATCTTACCTTTATATGGAGGATATCTAAGAGGGATATCTATCAAATTAGACTTTTTTAAAACACTTTTCTTATGTGAAAAATTATCAAAGCTCGCTTTGCCGTGATAGCTACCCATACCACTATTACCAACACCACCAAAAGGAAGATAAGGTGTAGCTAGGTGTACTATAGTATCATTTATACATCCTCCACCAAATGAAATCTCTTTTATTACACGTTCCTGCTTTTCTTTATCATTTGAAAAATAATATAAAGCTAAAGGCTTAGGATGTATATTAATAGTTTTTATTACTTCATCTAATTCTTCAAACACTAATACAGGTAAAATAGGTCCAAATATCTCTTCCTGCATTACAGAAGCTTCCCAAGTTATATTATCTATTATTGTCGGTGCAATATATAGTTTTTCTTCGTCAAAATCTCCACCATATAATATATTTCCATCTTTCAAAAACTTTTTTAATCTATTAAAGTGTGTTATATTAATAATTCTTGTATAATCTACACTTTTTAGAGGATTTTCTCCAAAAAATTCTTTTATAAAATTAACAGCACTTTTTATAAAACGGTTTTTTATATTCTTGTGAAGATATAGATAATCAGGCGCTACACAAGTCTGTCCAGCATTTAAAAACTTACCCCATACAATTCTCTTTGCTGCTAAATCTACATCTGTATCTTCATCTACTATACATGGACTTTTTCCACCTAGTTCTAGCGTAACAGGTGTTAAATGCTTTGAAGCAGCTTCCATTACAATTTTGCCTACATTAACACTGCCTGTAAAGAAAATATAATCAAACTTTTCCTTAAGAAGGGCCTTATTTACTTCAATTCCACCTTCAACTACAGCTATAAATTCTTCTTCAAAGTTATCCGAAATAATTTTAGAAATTACCTTAGAAGTATTTGGTGCATATTCAGAAGGCTTTATAATAGAACAATTTCCTGCAGAAATAGATCCTATAAGTGGAGCCATCACTAGCTGGAACGGATAATTCCAAGGAGCAATAATTAAAGCTATGCCATAAGGTTCTGAATAAATGTAACTTTTTGATATGAATTGAGTTATAGGAGTTTTTACCCTTTTAGGCTTAGCCCAAGATTTTAAATTCTTCATAATATACCTTATTTCATCTAATACAATTCCTATCTCTGTTTCATAACCTTCAAAATCGGATTTATTCAAATCTTCTTTTAAAGCTTTTAAAATTAAACCTTCATTTTCTATTATTGCCCTTCTTAATACCTTTAGCTTATTAATTCTAAAACTAACATCTAAAGTAATACCCTTTCTAAAATATTCTTTCTGTTTATCGATTAATTTTTTAATTTCATCCATACTAAATTCCCCTATTCTATTAAAAATTTTTATATATTAATATACACATTACCCATAAAAAAGTAAATTAATCTTCTTAAAACTGATTGAAGGATTTACTCATATTTTGTCGAATATTTCTATTATATACCACTTAAATTGTTAGGAGGATTAAATTGAAAAATTTAAAGCTAAAAACAAAAATTATTCTTATAATTATCACACTAGTATTCTTATCTTCAGCAACATCTGGATTAATTTCTTATTTTAATCAGAAAGATACTATTTTGCATGAATTAGAAGATACTAGCAGTAACCTATCTAACATTTTATCAAAACAAATTGAAACATTTCTAAGTGAAAAAATTAAATTATTAGAATCAATTTCTAATCTTGAGGGGATTATTTCTTTAGACAGAGACTCACAAACCAAAATATTAAAAGCCATACAAACCAAACAAAATGACTTTTCTTTACTATTTGTAACCAATTTAAAAGGTTATCAAATAGCAAGGTCTGATGGTAAAACTATTTATTCAGATTTATCTAAACGTCAGTACATAAAAGATGTAAAAGAAAAAAAGAAAACAGTAGTAAGTAATGTCTTGATCTCAAAAACTACTGGCAAACCAGCTTTAGTAATTGCAACTCCTGTTTTTGATAGTAACAATAAAATGATTGCTATATTAGGTGGTACAGTTGATTTAAGTTGTATTGAAAGGTTTAGAAAAGAGACAACTATTGGCAAAGCAGGTTTCAGTTTTGTTGTAGATTCTGAGGGTAAAATACTTGCTCATCCAAATAAAAAAATAGTCGAGGAAAGGAAATCATATTCTGATATAGCTCCTGTAAAAGAAGTTCTTAAAAATAAAACTGGAACTATAACATATGAAATTGATGGTATAAAATACTATGGTTCATATAAACCTGTGCCTATTCTTAATGGAGGCGTAATAGTTCAACAGCCATTTAAAGAAGCTCTTGCTCCACTTAACAAAGCTAGATTATTTACTTTTATAATAACATTAATAATTATTTTAGCTGCATCAGCAATTGGATACATATTCTCCTTAAGTATAACAAGATCGATAGCAAAATTGGTTGCTTTTGCTAATAAGTTATCAGAAGGAGATTTAACTCAAAATATAGATATAAAAAGCAAAGACGAAATAGGAAAATTAGCTTTAGCCTTTAAAGAGATGAATAATAACCTTAAAAATCTATTAAAAAATATCAATATAGCTTCTGAAAAAGTTAATAAATCAGCGTTAAATCTTTCAGAATCTTCATCTCAGGTTAGTAAAATATCAGAACAAATAGCTATAGCAATTGATGAACTTGCTTCTGGTAGCAGTGAACAAGCTACTAGTATTCAAAATACATCTAATTCTGTTAATGAAATATTGAAATCTATTGAAACTATTTCTGATAAATCGATAGAATCTGCTAAACTATCAAATGAATCCAAATTATTAGCTGATCGTGGAATTGAAATAATTAATGACCAAAATAGTAAACTTAAACAGAGTGCTGAGTCAATTAGAAAGGTTTCTAATTCAATAGAAAACCTAAATAAGAAATCTGAAAAAATTAGTCAGATAACAAATCTTATAAGCTCTATTTCAGAACAGACAAATTTACTAGCTTTAAATGCTTCTATAGAAGCAGCTAGAGCAGGTGAAGCTGGACGTGGATTCAGTGTTGTTGCTGACGAAATAAGAAAACTAGCAGAACAATCTCAAGACTCTGTTGAACAAATAAACAGTATATTAACAGATATGATCAAAGATATAAAAAATGTTGTATCAGATACAAGAAATACGTTGGAAGTTTTCAAAGAGCAAGAAAGCCTTAGCCAAAATACAACTGATGCATTTTATCAAATTTCTGATTCTATAAATAAAATATTGCATCAAGTTAATGATATAGCTGAAGCTATTGAAATGGTTAAAAATGAAACTAATAATATGGTAGATGAAATCCAAAGTATATCAGCCGTTTCAGAAGAATCAGCTGCAAGTGCTGAAGAAGTAGCAGCTTCAACAGAGGAGCAAACAGCTTCAATTCAGCAGATATCTGCTGCAGCTCAAGAATTAGCTGAACTTTCCGTTAATCTTGAAGAAGAAGTAAGAAAATTTAAGTTTTAAAAAAGAATGGCTTTTTAGCCATTCTTTTTTAAAATCTTATTTTTACTTCATCAAATAAACCTTTTATCTTTTTTACAACTTCTAATAACTCTTGCCTTGAATAAGGTGTAAATCTTCCTTGTCCAGCTAATACCGTTTCTCTATCCCTAAAATTCTGGATAATATATCTTCTGGCTCCACTGATATTTCTTGAAATCTCTATAATATCATCTTGGTCTAATAATTCTCTGCATACAGTAGTCCTAAACTCATAATCTATATTGCTATTTTTAATCAATTTAATACTTTCCTGTATTGAATTAATATCCACCATTACATCAGTTACACTACTATATTTAAATAAAGGAGCTTTAACATCCATTGCTATATAATCTATTAGCCTTAAGTCTAAAAGCTTTTCAATTACATCAGGATTAGTTCCATTCGTATCAAGTTTTACAAGGTATCCTATATCCTTTACTTTTCTTATGAAGCTTACTAATCCTTTCTGTAAAGTCGGTTCTCCACCTGATATACATACTGCATCTACCATTTTCTTTCTATTTTTCAAAAACTCTAATATATCTCTTTCTAAAATAAATTCTCCTTCGTTTTTGACAAGTAAAGAATTATGACAAAATGGACATCTAAAATTACATCCTCCTGTAAATAATACGGTGCAAATTTTGTCTGGGTAATCAATAAAAGAAGATTTTTGTAGTCCTTTAAAATTCATAACAGCACCCTCTATAATTATTGTCATTGGTCGTTCGTCATTCACTATTTGCCAATTTAAAAACGGAAAATATAAGTTTTTATAAAACTTTTCACATTATCCACTAATCGCAATTAAAGAATTTTCATCTTTAGACCTATCGTTTAGTATACTATATTCCGTATCAAATTCTAACCTATCTTTATATTCCTCTTTTTTACCCTTGTTCCATGATTGAACTGGACGGTGAAAACCAACAACTCTAGTCCATACCTCAGCTTCTTTTCCACATTCTGGACAGTTAAAATGTTCTCCACTTATATAACCATGTTCAGGACAAATACTATATGTCGGTGTTACTGTAAAATAAGGTATTTTACTATTTTCAAACACTTTCTTAATTAAAGCCTTAACCACCTCAACACTATCTATTTCTTCGCCTATAAAACCATGAAAAACTGTTCCTCCTGTATATAAGCTCTGCAGCTTATCTTGCAAA
Organism: Caloranaerobacter sp. TR13; assembly: GCF_001316435.1. NCBI lineage: Bacteria > Bacillati > Bacillota > Tissierellia > Tissierellales > Thermohalobacteraceae > Caloranaerobacter > Caloranaerobacter sp. TR13. Next base: position 158,518 of record NZ_JXLL01000002.1, on the reverse strand, counting down.
CTAACAGCTTCAAAAATATCTTTTGTATGGCCTACAGGAAGTTGAGTTGAATTTGTGTAGTACGGTTCTTTATCTCCTTGAGTAAATATCTTTGGATAAAGCTTTTTATCCATTCTTGCAAATCTATATGATGCACTTTCAGCAGGTGAAGCTTCTAAATTCCATAAGCTTCCCGTTTCTTCCTGAAAAATTTGAATTACTTTATTCATAAATTCCATTATTTCGATTGCAAATTCATTTCCCTCTTCAGTTGTAATATCTTTACCAAATAAGTTGACACAAGCTTCATTCATTCCATTAAGTCCTATTGTACTAAAATGATTTTTAAAATATTCTCCTTCTGCATCTTTAATACCTTGTAAATAGAATTTAGAATATGGATATAATCCAGCTTCCATATAGCCTTCTAATACTTTCCTCTTTGTTTCACATATCTCTTTGGCTAATTCCATTAGCTCTCTAACTCTTCTTTTGAACTCTTCCTTATTCTTTGATAAATAACCTATTCTAGCCATATTTAATGTCACTACATTTATAGAACCTGTCAGAGGGTTAGCTCCAAATAATCCACCGCCTCTTCTTCTTAATTCACGATTATCTAATCTAAGTCTACAACACATACTTCTAACATCTTCAGGTGACATTTCACTATTTATGAAATTAGCAAAATAAGGAGTACCAAACTTTCTAGTCATCTCCATAATTAAGTTTGCAACCTCAGAATCCCATGGAAAATCCTTGGTTATATTTATTGTAGGTATTGGGAAACTGAAACTTCTTCCAGCGCCGTCTCCTTCCATCATAACTTCGCAAAGTGCTTTATTAAACATATCCATTTCTTTTTGGAATTCTCCATAAGTTTTTTCCATGCGTTTACCACCAATTACAACAGGTAAATTTTTAAGCATAGGATGAGGTGTGATGTCTAAAGTTATATTTGTAAATGGTGTCTGAAAACCTACTCTAGTTGGTATATTTAAGTTAAAAACAAAACTCTGTACAATTTTTTTAACCTGCTCATAAGTTAATCCATCATAGTAAATAAATGGTGCAACGTAAGTATCAAGTGAGCTTATAGCTTGTGCTCCAGCAGCTTCCCCTTGTAAAGTATACAGCCAGTTCACTATCTGTCCTAGAAAAGATTGGAAATGTTTTGCAGGCTTAGACTCAATCTTTCCAGATGCACCTTTAAAACCATGAATTAATAATGCCTCAAGATCCCAACCACAGCAATATGGAGCTAATAGTCCTAAATCATGTATATGTAAATCCCCGTTAATATGAGCATCTCTTAATTCTTTTCTATAAATTTTATTGAGCCAATATTTCTTAGTTATAGATTCAACAATATGATTATTCAGCCCCTGTAAACTAAACCCCATATTTGCATTTTCATTAATTCTCCAGTCTTCTAAAGATACATACTCTTCAATCATCTTTTCCGCATCCATGAAAAGATTTTTAACATCTCTTAATTCCTCATGTTTTTTCCTATATAATATGTACGCTTTAGCTGTTTTAGCATGCCCTTCTTCTATAAGCACTTTCTCAACAATATCTTGTATGTTCTCAACAGTAGGTACCCCAGCACCAAAAGCTTCTTCCAATATATTAGCTGTCATCTCAGCTAATCTTCTTGCCTCTTTCCTATCATCTCCCCCTACAGCTTTTGCAGCAGCAAAAATTGCATTTTCAATTTTTTGAATGTCAAAATCAACAATGTTTCCGTTCCGTTTCTGTACTCGAGCTACCAAGTAATCAACCCCTTTATATTGTGGTGTATCTTTAATTAATACATATATATAGTATATATACATATACCATTTTAAAATAATAACTATTTTTTTTCAATCCGACTTTAAACTTATATTTATAAATAAATGAAGTTAGTAAAACAGAACTATACTTTTCTTTATTTGTTCTTACCTATCCTTATATAATCATTTCATCATACAACCATTTCGTGAAAAAAACAAACCCCTAAGCAAAATTACTGCTTAGGGATTATCAGATTATAATTTTTTTTGCTTTATCTTTGTCCCCTCTTTAATCTCCTTGCCTGGTGATAATATTACTAAGTCACCTTCTTTTAGACCAGAAATAACTTCTACAACATCATCATTCTTAAGTCCTAAATTAACCTTTCTTAATTTTGCTGTATCCTGTTCAACTACATAAACATAATCTTCTCCCTCAAAGTCAAAAACTGTACTCTCTGGAACAACTATTACATTTTGTCTTTTATCTACAACAAATTTTACATCTACTTCATATCCAACTTTTAAAGTCGGTATTTTTGACAATAAATCTATATCAACCTTTACTCTTTTTTGTTCTATACCTAAGTCAGATATTTTACTAAATGCTTTCGGATATATTCTTTTTACTTTTCCAGATCCGTTTATATTAAGTTCATCGCTATAAACAATAACCTGAGTATCTTTATTTATTTTATCTATTTCATCTACTAACACATCAGCCTGTAAATAAATGTTTTCATTATCTCCTATCTCCAATACAGGAGTTCCTATCTGTAAATAATCTCCTTCTTTAATATTCAAGTCTAATATCATCCCATCAACTGGTGATTTAATAAAATAATCATCTCTTGTTCTATATAATTTATCTATTTGATACTCTAACTCTTTAATTTGAGCTAGATATTGTTCTTTAATATTAGAAGATGCCCCTTTTTTTATTTGCTCAAGCTCATTTTCAGCTATTTGTAATGATTCTTTCTGTAAATTCAAATTATCGAGAGCAGTTTTATATTGGTCAAAACTTATAGCACCACTTTCATATAACTTTTTGCTATTCTCATAATTTCTATTAGCTTCATCTAATAAAATTTTTTCCAAGCGCACTTTAGCTTCAGCTTGATTTATTAGTTCCTTATCTGGTCCTTTTACAGCTTCTTTATATGTTGCTTTTAAAGCTTTAAGTTTAGCTTCTAAACTTTTAATTTCAAGATCTATATTATCAGTATTAATTATTACTAATGTATCACCTTTTTTAACTCTATCTCCTACTTCAACCTTAATTTCATCAACATCACCCATCATTTTTGAATATATCATTCTATCGCTCTCAGACTTAACTTGTGCTGTTTCATCAATATATTCAACAACATCACCTTTACTTACTTTGTATACTTCTGCTTCTATAGCCTTTCCTACTGAGTTAGCAATAGCAAAAGCAGAAATAGCTAATACAATTACTACACCTATTATTAAACCCTTTTTCTTCATTTCAAGACCCCCTCTATGAAATTCTATTTTTCAATGCTTCGATAAAATCTAATCTGTTAATTTTCCTTAGAGTAAATAATTGTGCTAACGTAACAAATAGCATTGTCAATAAAATAGCTTCTATATATGTCAATAATGAAGTTTGAACATCCATAGTATACATTTCTGTACTATATACATTTTCTAATATCCTTATCATATATTGACCTATTGGCAATCCTATTATTATTCCCAAAATCGTCATAAGCATATTTTCTCTTGAAATCATATTATAAATATCTCTTTTAGAAAATCCCATTACTCTAAGTGATGAAAACTCTAATCTTCTTTCATTTATGCTCATCACAGTTGAATTGTATACTATAGCAAAACCTAAAACTCCACCAAAAAGTGTCATTAAACCAACTGAATACATGGTTAAATCTAAAAACTGTTTAAAAACATCTTTCATATCTTGTAAAGATTGAATAGATGTAATATTACTCATATTCTCTAGCTTCCTCTTTACATTATCATCTGAATTGAAATATACACCTGTTATCATGTTATCATCTACTAGTTTTTCTTCCATTTCATTTATATTCATATACCCATTTATACCGAGTGATTGCTTTATTATGCCTGAAACACGTAAATATACATCTTCTTTGTCTGGAATAAAGTTCTTTATTTTTACCTTATCTCCAACTTCTACCCCCAAATACTTAGCTAATCCTTCAGTTAAGAAAATACCTCTATCTTTTAAAGAAATAACCTCATCATCAATATCAGTAAATTTATAAAATCTAGTATCTTTTTGAAGCCCAATTATGTTTACTACTTTACTTTTGTGTCCATATTCGATTTCAAACGGATATTCTATTTTGGGCTCAATATGGTCTACCTTTATAATGTTTTTTATATCTTTTATAACCTTTTTATTTAATGGCTTACTAAAACTTATATTATACTCCATTTTCTGAAATTCACCATAATGTGTATTGAACATCGATATAAAAGCATCTTTAGCACTTAAAGGTAAAAATGTCACACTATAAGTAAGAGCAATACCTAAAGTTATAAAAACAAATCTTTTCTTATTTCTGAATATATTTCTTAACACCATTTTCCATGTAAATGTCAATCTACTCCAGAGTACAGTTATTCTATCAATAAAAATTCTACCGCCAGATTTTGGTGGTTCTGGCCTCATAGATTCTGCTGGAAAAATTTTTAGAACTTTTCTTCCTCCCCATAATCCTGCTATGATACAAAAAATCATTGAAATAACAACCGCTGATACCATATATTTGTAATAAAAATTCATCTTAAGCATTGGTATATTAAAAAATTTAATATACATCTTAGCCATATATCCTGAAAGTATAGTTCCTATAATGACACCAAATACAGCACCAATAAAGCCTACCAATAATGAATATTTTGTATAGTGCAGTATTAACTGAATATTGGTATATCCTAGAGCCTTCAGAACTCCTATTGACGTTCTTTCTGCCCTTACCATTCTTGTCAACATTACAGCCATAATTATTGCAGCTACCCCTAAAAATATTAAAGGAACCGTACTTGAAGATTGTCTTAAGCCCTTAATCTCTTCAGAAACAGCCCAATTACTTAGCTGTTCATCTTTTGTTATGATTCTTTTTACCCCATATTTATCTAATTCATTCTCTATTTTTTTCTTTAAACTGCTTATATTTGCTCCCTTTTTTGCTTTTATTATTATTTCGTTATAGTTTCCTCTAAAGCCAAAGCTATCTTGTGCAAATTCTTTAGTTACATATATCACTCCAAATTTATCTGGCGAAGGTAAAAAACTCTGTTCATTTTCCATTAAATAAATATATTCAGGACTGCTTACTACGCCCTTCACAGATAAATTATAAGTTTTACCTGATATTTGTGGCTTTAAGATATCTCCTAATTCGATTTTTCGAGCATCTGCAAATTGCTTTATCACTAAACAGTCTTTATATTTATTATCAATATTTTCTCCTCTCATCATATAAAGTAAATTGATTCCATTAAAATCACTTGGCTTGGAAATTATCCTAACCTTTACTTTTTCATCTTTATCTTTTACCTTTATAGGTACATCAAATACTATCCTTCCTTCTGCAAATTCAATGTCATTCATCTTTTTAAGTTTTTCAATAGCTTTTTCTGGTACTTTAACTACCTGTACATATAAGTCCGCAAAATTAGTTATATCATAGTAATAATTTATGGTACTTTCTAAATTTACTGCTGCCATGCTTAGAGCTGTATATACTGTAAGTCCAACAATAATAACTAAAGTTACAGCAATAAACTGCCCTTTTGAATTTTTAATGCTTCTTAAAAGCTTTAAGTTAAGTCTTTTCATTACCATTCAATCCTTTCAGGTTCAACTGGATTAGGATTAACTTTATTTTCTAAAATTTTTCCACTTCTCATTCTTATTACTCTATCAGCCATGTTAGCAATCGGTGAGTTGTGAGTTATAACTATAACTGTCTTTTTATAAGTTTTATTAACTTTATTTAATAGTGAAAGAATTGATATTCCTGTTTTGAAATCTAATGCACCTGTTGGCTCATCACATAATAAAATTAATGGATTTTTAGCAACTGCTCTTGCAATTGCAACTCTTTGTTGTTCTCCTCCACTCATTTGTGATGGAAAATGATTTTTCCTATCTCCAAGGCCTACATCATCTAATATTTGGTCAATATCTAAAGGTCTACTACAGATTTCTGTAGCTAATTCAACATTCTCTTTAGCTGTTAAATTAGACATTAAATTATAAAATTGAAACACAAAGCCTATTTTCTCTCTTCTGTATTCAGTCAACTGTTTCTCATTAAAACTAGTAATCTCTACTTCTCTTAAGAAAACTTCACCTTCTGTCGGCTTATCCATCCCCCCCAGTATGTTTAATAGAGTACTTTTACCCGAACCACTTGGACCTAAAATTACTACAAATTCTCCCTCATAAATATCGAAAGATACATCCTGAAGGGCTTTTACTTGAACTTCTCCCATTTGATAAAACTTGCTCAAATTTCTTACTTTCATAATTATTTCATTATGCATTCTCTCACCCCTTTACCTATTTTCGTATGAATATATATTCATATATTCATATAAATTGTATACCCATTTTTTTATAAATACAACTATATTTTAAATCTATATCAGAATAACAGGAAAAGAAAGTAAAAGCTGAAAGATTATCCTCTCAGCTTTAATCAGAAAAAGCTCTATTGTTTTTTCGCTTCAAATAATCCGCTAAAGTAATTATTCCACCTATTATTACATTCAAATAATACGTTATCATCCTCCATAAGAATATAGCATAAGGCAGCATAGCTACTCCAAAAAATCCTTTAAAAAACAAATAAAATCCACCTTCAGAAGTTCCTATTCTACCAGGAGTAGGCATATATGAAACTGCTACATCTAATAGAGACTGTATTGAAATAATATCCAAAAGCGAAGCTTTATTAAAACCCATAGACAGATATATAAAGTAAGTTATACTAAAGTATACGGTTATTTGAATAAGTGTAAGGAACGATATTTCTAATGAAATTCTTTTATTTTCCTTAATCTTATCGATACCTATCATATATTCATTTAAATGTTCTTCAAAACTAAGTACTATCTTTTCTAAATTTTTTATAATTTTAACTTTATGTAGTAAATGTAGAACAACGTTTATTAACTTTTTAGTAGTGTCTTGATTAAAAAATAAAGTTATTAAAGCTATCGTCCCAAAAAGCCTTATAATGATGCCTATTGCAAAAAAAGGCAATATCATTTTTAAATTTTTATAAATAAAACCTATCTTAATAACAAACATAAATACAGAAAATAATGTTACAACAATTTGAAATATAATAAATTTGGCTAATAAAATAGATGTTGATATTCCAATAGGTATAGATTCATTAGCCATTACATAAACCTGAGCAGGCTGACCACCACTTGAAAATGGTGTAATATTATTATAGTACTGCCCAATCATAGTAAATTTTATCGATTTTAATAAACTTGATTTCGAATTAATCATTTTTGTTAAATAATATATTATCAATCCATCAATTGCCCAGTATAAAACCATACATAATATACCTATTAAAAGATATATTTTATTTATTTTTAGCAATAATAAAGGTATTTCTGTTATCCTATTTTCTCCCAATATTAAAGATATTGTAATTACTATTAAAATTGCTACCAAAAGATAGTTTAAGATTTGCCTTTTCATAGACTTCTCCTAACTTTTAGTTTTCCAGCTTAGTACTAATTTCATTTTAAACCATTTATATATATTTTATTACTTTCTAAAAATATATACAACTTTTTTGCAATTATTTCAAATATTAAACTAAGTTGCTGTATTTTTCCCATCTAAAAAACCCTCCAGAATCAATTCTAGAGAGTTTATCCTGATTGTACAGACCACGGCTCAGGATCATCTAAACTACCACAATATCCTACACTAGCTGCAATTGTAGTAGTCAAGGTCAAAACAATTGTAAGTATGATGAATAACTTTTTCATCTTTATATCATCCTTCCATTTATTCATTTTCCTTGACATATCCAGATTGTATTAATATTTCTTTTATTTTGTAAATGTCCTTATCTACAAGATACCCACATAATCTTACAATTAATCTTTCTAATTTTTCTATTTTCTTATTCTCTTTTATAAATTTTACTATCTCATCTATTATATTTTTATCATCTATACTTACTGAACTCACGATAAAAATATCTATCAGCTTACAATACGTTTCTATTAATAAAGACATATCCCCTTTATTCTTTGCAATATCTGATAATTCTATTAAATACATTTTTGCTTTATTATACTTACCAATTTCAAATAATTTATCAATAAAAGATTTAATAGTAGAAATTAAATATATACTATTTATTTCTTTTCTTATTTCCAAACTTTTCTCTAAAAACTCAATTGATTTTTCAACATAATTCAGCTTATAATATACTTCACCTATATTATTATAAGCTGACGCCATTTTCTCTAAATTATTATTTACCCTAGATAAATCTAAAAGCTGCTTATATATTTTAAGCCCTTCTTCGTACTTTCCAATTCTAGTAAAAATATTTCCTTTTAACTGCAAAACATCCATATAGTTAGAATTTTGCGAAATTTCAAATTCTGATATAAGCTTATTTAAACAATTCAAACTTTCTTCATATGATTTTATTTTATATAAAGCTAGTGCATTATTGAATAGTATTCGTTTTTTTAGTTTTTCTTCAGATATATCAAAATTTTCCATGATTGATAACGCATAATCATTCAAACTAATAGCTGTTTCATAGTCCGATTTTTTTATTAAACATTTCCCTACTTTTGAACAGACATTAGCTAAGTTTGTATAATCCTTTAATCTAAAATAATTGCCTAGAGCCTTCATATAATAGAATTTACTTTTACTATAATCTAGCTTATTATAAAAATAATCTCCAGCTAAATCATAAATAGCTGCTTTTTTGGAAGGAATATCCCATTTTCTTAATAACTTTTCAGCTATATCAAAATCTGTTAAAAACTCATCTGGTGAATCTTTTATTTTAGTTTTTAAACTCTCTATAATCGTATCTAACTTATAAGAAACCTGCTTTTTTTCATCCGCTAAAAGATAATCTGCATCAACTTTATAGTCTAAATTTTTTCTTTGCAATATCTTTTTTAAATTATTAGCTAGAACTCTAGCAGTTTCATTGCTTAGTTTAACTTTCCCATTCTCTATATAGCTAATTAAACTTCTGTCAATACCATCTCCTGCCAACTCTTTTTGATTAATCTTCAAAAACTTTCTTATTGCCTTAATTTTCTCATGAGTAGGTAAAATGGTATCTTCCAAAATGTACACTCTATCAATCCCTTCATAGTCTATAATTCAGACTTATATATTATTAATTTACCCTTATTTATAATTAGATAACTATTTTACTAGTGTATCATTTATGTTTTTAAGTGTAAATACTATTACTTGTCCTTTATCTTGCCAAATTTTTCTGATAAAATATAATTGTTAGTATATTATGTGGGGGAGTGGAGTATTGGTATGTTTTCTAAGTTATTTGTAAACAAAAGAAATATTATAATCACTTCTATTTTAACATTTATATCTCTGGCCTTAATATTTACCATCACAGTTAAAAATAATAATAATCCTGTAACTGTTTCAGCAAACCAAAACGTTACTGCTTTTAAAGTTTCTATGAATAATATAAGCATTGGATTTGTAAAAAATAAAGATATTATAAATAATTTGGTTAATAAAATAAAAGAAGAAATTGAACAAATAGATAATACAGAAATATACATTGACAATAACAAATTCTCTTTCACCGAAGTTTCTATAAATAATAATGAAATAACACCTTTAGACACACTCAAAAAAAAGATTATTGATAACTTAAAATACGAAATAGAAAGTTACTGTATATCTATAAATGATGAAAAAGTAGTATATCTTAGCACTAAAGAAGAAGCTCAAAAAATATTAGACGACATTAAATCAATGTACATACCTGATACAAATAATGATAAGATTATACTTAACAGCGTAAACATAATAGAAGATGTAAAAATTATTCCTGTAAAAACAAGCCCAGACAAAATACTTAGTTATGAAGATACTATCAAATATCTTCTCAATGGTACAACTGAAGAGAAAATATATGAAGTTAAAAAGGGCGATAATCTTTGGACAATAGCAAAAAACTTTAAAATGTCAGTCAACGACATTGTCAAAGCTAATCCAAATATAAATCCTGAACTAATACATATTGGGGATAAAATCAATCTAATTGTACCAAAACCTTTTTTAACTGTTGTAGCTGATTATACTAAAACTTACGAAAAAAACATTCTATATAAAGTAGTAGTAAAAAAAGACCCAAGTATTTATAGAAATATATACTTAGTTAAGAAAAATGGTAAATTAGGAAAGAAAGAGGTAACTGAAAAAATAATAACCATTAACGGGCAAGTTGATAGTAAAGAAGTATTATCTGAAAAAGTTTTAAAAGAACCTGAAATAAAAATAGTAGTTCAAGGTACTAAAAGATTACCAGAAGATAATTTATTAGCTGCATATTTACCTGAAGGTAAGGGTATAGTTACTTCAAGATTTGGTATGAGATGGGGAAGGCATCATGATGGTATAGATACAGGCGTTCCACTCGGAACACCAGTATATTCAATAATGCCTGGTGTTGTTGCTTATTCTGGCTGGAAATCTGGTTATGGTAAGATTGTAATAATTGACCATGAGAACGGATACAAAACATATTATGCACACAATAGCAAATTACTTGTTAAAAAAGGGGATAGAGTTGGTAAAAGACAAAAAATAGCATTATCTGGCAACACAGGCAGAAGCACTGGCCCCCACGTTCACTTTGAAGTGCATAAAAATGGAAAACTATTAGATCCAATAAAGTTTTTAAAAAGCTACTATGGTAAATAAATATATGAAAATAAAAGTGAATGCTTGAAAGAGTTTAGTTAAAAAACTAGGTGAAAATTTTTGAGAAAAAAGGAAAGTTTAAAAACTTTCCTTTTTTAATCTAATTTCTTCTTAAATCTAAATGATGCAACAAGTAAAAGCAAAATACCCATTGTAGATAAAATAATTACTTCTCTCCATAAGTAATCCATGCCTATTCCCTTTAATATTATACCTCTTAAAATCTTTAAAAAATATGTAAGTGGTATAAAATAGCCAATAAACTGAATTATCTTAGGCATAGCCTCCCTTGGAAAAACAAACCCAGATAACAATACGCTAGGTAGTAAAAATAGAAAAGCCATCTGCATGGCTTGAAGCTGATTTTTTGCAACAGTAGATACAAGCATTCCAATAGCCAATGCACATATAACAAAACCAAATCCTAATGCAATTAATAGCAGTAAATTACCTCGTACAGGTACATTAAACCAATACGTACCAAAGAATAGTGCTATTAAGAATTCAGATGAACCAATAAGAATGTATGGTATCATCTTACCTAATATTAGCTCCCAAGATTTAACAGGAGTTACAATTAACTGCTCTATAGTTCCCTTTTCTTTTTCTCTTACAAGTGCAAATGCCGTCAGCATCACTGTTATGTTTTGCATAATAAGTCCTATAAGTCCAGGGATGGTAAATTTGGGAGTCTCTAGATTTGGATTGTACCATACCCTAGTTCTCATATCTATTCCACCTAAAATCTGTTCCGTCATTCCTTTGAGTTTTGAATTTTTCTGCTGTAATTTAATCGAATAAATCTTTGAAATCAATAGCCCACTTTGAAGTGCTGTTCTAGCAACTGTAGGGTCAGTTCCATCAATAATCAACTGTACTTGAGGACTTTTACCTCTTTTTAATTCTTTTGAAAAACCTGATGGTATTATTATTGCAGACTTTACATCTCCAGAATCAATTAGCCTTTCAATTTTTTTAATACTATTTACATAAATATTAGGTATAAAGTAATTTGACTGTGCAAATTTTTCTATAAGCGCCCTACTTTCTTGGGTTTTATCTTGATCGTATACTGCCATACTTATATCCTCAACGTCAGTATTTACCGCATATCCAAAAATGAGCATAAACATAACAGGCATAATTAATGCAATTCCTAGACTTGCTTTGTCTCTTTTTATATGTATAAACTCCTTTTTTACTATCGATAATAATCTATTTAAACTCACTTTCTTTCACCCACTTCCCCACCATGGATAAATCTCATCTCGTTAAAGGATGAACTTACTTTCTGTCCAGTTTCTTCTTCTACATAGCTTATAAAAGCATCTTCTAAATTTTTAACATTTCTAATTTTAATAATTTCTTTTGGAGTACCAGTAGCTAATATCTTACCACTAAATATAAAAGCTATTTCATCACAGCTTTCGGCTTCATCCATATAATGAGTTGTAACCAAAATTGTTATACCCTGCTCAGCTAATTTATAAATAAGTTCCCAAAATACTCTTCTTGAAACTGGATCAACACCTGCAGTAGGCTCGTCGAGAACTAACAGCTTTGGCTTGTGTATTAGTGCACAACCTAAAGCTAATCTCTGTTTCCAACCACCTGAAAGATGTGCTGCCAATGTTTTTTCTTTACCTTCAAGTCCAGCCATTTTTATTAGCTCTGCCATTCTCTCGTTCTTAACCTTTTTAGGTAGTGAATAAATACTTGCATAAAAAGACAAATTTTCTAACACTGTAAGGTCTTCATATAAACTAAATTTCTGAGACATATAACCTATATTATGCTTTATTTTTTCAGATTCTCTATATATATCAAAACCTAATACTTTACCTTCTCCACTAGATGGTGTTATAACTCCACATAGCATTCTTATCGTTGTAGATTTTCCAGCTCCATTTGGACCTAACAAACCATATATTTTCCCCTTTGGAATTTTTAAATTTATCTTATCAACAGCTGTAACCCCTTTAAACTTTTTTGTTAGATTCTTTGTCAATACTGCAAACTCTTCTGTCATTTCACGTCACCATCCAAATGAACATCTACAAGCATACCCGGCTTTAATTCAAAAGGTTTATCTATTAACTTAATCTTCACTGCAAAAACAAGTTCTTCCTTACTTTCTTTTGATTCAACATTTTTAGGTGTAAATTCAGCTTCTGGAGAGATATATACAACCTTACCTCTAATTTTCTTATCTTTATAATCTAATGTAAGCAGTGCTTCTTGGTTTAATGAAACTCTGTGTAGCTCCTTTTGAGGAACGTAAACCTTAACCCAGAGGTTGTTTAAATCAACAATTGTGGCTATATTACTACCTACAGATACTAATTCTCCTTTATTATAGTTTACTGTCTGTATAACTCCATCTACAGTTGAAACTATATCTCCTTTTGAAATTTGATATTTCAAAAGTTCTATCTGTGCATTTATGCTTTCAACCTTTGCCTTTGCCATATTTAATTCCTCTACAGTAGGTCCATTCAATAATAAATCTAACTGTGTCTTTGCCTGTAAATATTTCTTCTCTAAACTCTGAACATTTGTATATGAACTATCTAATAAGGACTTTGCATCCCTTACTTGCTGCTCAGATGCACCAGAATTTTTATAAAGGTCTTTTATTTTATTATAATTTTGTAACCTATAGTCATACTCTTTCTTAGCACCTTCTAACAGTACTTTAACTTCTTCTAAGCTAACTTCGGCTTTTCTTATTTCTTCACTTCTTGCTCCTGCTTTTATTTTATCAAGCTGTGCTTCTGCTATTTTCAATTCAGCTTCTAGTTGTTTAAGCTGCAAATTTAAACTTTTTATATCAACCTTAGCAATTAAGTCTCCTTCTTTTATTGCTTCTCCTTCGTGAACTAGAACTTCATTTAAAACTCCACTTACTTCAGTACTTATATCTACTTCATCTCCTTCTATAAAACCTGTATAAACAAGCTCATTACTTTCTTGTATATTGCAACCTGCAAGAAAAAATGTAAGCAAAATAGTAAATAATAAAAATCTCGCTTTCATCTAAATCCCCCTTAAATATTATATTTTTATACGTTGTTAGAATTTTTAACACTCATAAAAGCATATTATATTGATAATTATATTCCAAAATATATATTAGTCAAATTAAGCTAACTTTTTTCTAAATTTATTTTCTAATAAATCTTAAAATTTTTTATTATATCTGATATAATTTAATTGAAGGCTTTTATTTTTTGTTTGTTGTGCAACCGTTTGCATTTGTATTTTATAGAAGGCAGGTGAAATAATGAAACAGTACTTTAAAATTGATGAATGGAACATCATAGAAGAAAATTTACACCCAGAAGAAAACAGAATATATGAAAGCATAATGAGTCTTGGAAATGGTCATATGGGTATTAGAGGAAATTTCGAAGAAGATTACTCAGGCGATACTCTGCAAGGTACATATATAGCAGGAGTATATTATCCAGATAAAACTAAAGTAGGCTGGTGGAAAAACGGATATCCAGAATACTTTGCTAAAGTACTAAATGCTACAAACTTCATAGGTATAAAAGTATTAATAAATGGAGTAAATATTGATTTAGCTAAAGTCAAAGTTAGAGACTTTAAGCGCATACTTAATATGAAAAATGGTTATCTCTTAAGAAGCTTTACTATAATAGACTCTAAAAATAGAGAAACTAAAATCGAAGTAAAAAGATTTTTAAGTATGTCAGAGTTAGAAATAGCAGCTATATCTTACAGTATTACTCCATTAAATCATGATGCTGATATCTCTTTAATCCCGTATCTTGATGGTGATGTATCAAACGAAGATTCCAATTATAATGAAAAATTCTGGCTGGAAGTTAATAAATCTGTTGATGTAGGACAAGGCTTTCTAACCATGAAAACAAAAAAACTAGATTTTCATGTAACTTGTGCAATGAAATACGACATAAAAGAAGATGGTAACAATACTGCCAACAAGGTTGAACTTATAGAAAAGGAAAAATACGTTGGAAACAAAGTATTTTTTACAGCTTCTAAAGGAAAAACCTATACATTGTATAAGTACATCTCAGTTACAACAAATCGAGATTATGATACTGAAAATATCGAATCTGAAGCAATTAAAAAAGTTAATAATGCATATTCAAAAGGATTTGACGTTCTATTAAATGAACATATCTTAGCTTGGGAACGTATTTGGAAAGAAAGTGATGTAGTAATCGAAGGTGATGTCAAAGCACAACAAGGAATTAGATTTAATATTTTTCAACTAAATCAAACTTATACTGGTCATGACCCTAGACTTAATATAGGACCAAAAGGTTTTACTGGTGAAAAGTATGGTGGCAGCACTTATTGGGACACAGAAGCATTCTGTTTTCCATTCTACCTAAGTACCAGTGACCAAAGCATAGCTAGGAATTTACTTATATATAGATACAATCATTTAGAAAAAGCAAAAGAAAATGCTAGAAAGCTAGGTCTAAATGGAGCTCTTTATCCTATGGTTACTATGAATGGAGAAGAATGTCATAATGAATGGGAAATAACCTTTGAAGAAATTCATAGAAATGCAGCTATATCATATGCAATATTTAATTATGTAAGATATACTGATGATAAACAATACCTTTTAGATTATGGATTTGAAGTATTAGTTGAAACAAGCAGATTCTGGGCTGATAGAGTTAATTATAACCCTAGAAAAGATAAATATATGATTTTAGGAGTTACAGGCCCTAACGAATACGAAAACAATGTAAATAATAACTGGTATACAAATACAATGGCTGCATGGAATTTGGAATATACTCTAGAGGTTATGAAATATATAAAAAATGAACATCCTGATAGATTTGAAGAATTAAAAAATAAACTTAAGTTACAAGATGAAGAATTAGAAAAATGGCAAGATATAATAGATAAAATGTATTATCCATATGTAGAATCATTAAAAGTATTTGAGCAGCAGGATGGCTACATGGATAAAGAACTTCTTACTGTTAATGATATTCCAAAAGAGGAATTGCCAATAAATAAGCATTGGTCATGGGATAGAATATTACGTTCTTGTTTTATTAAACAAGCAGACGTAATACAAGGGTTATATTTCTTAAATGACAGATTTGATTTAGAAACTAAGAAAAGAAATTTTGATTTCTATGAACCAAAAACTGTACATGAATCGTCATTATCACCATGTATATACTCAATTATAGCTAGTGAAATTGGTTATGAAGAAAAAGCATATGAACTATATTTAAGAACAGCAAGGTTAGACCTAGATAACTATAACAAAGATACCGATGATGGGCTTCATATAACTAGTATGTCTGGAAGTTGGCTTGCAATAGTTCATGGATTTGCTGGAATGAGAATTAAAGATGGAATACTTAGTTTTTCGCCTTTCATTCCAAAAGCATGGAATAAATATTCATTTAAGATAATATTTAGAGAGCATCTACTTAAAGTAACTGTAGATAAGGAAATAATAACAATTGAACAAGAAGAAGGCGATGTGTTTACTTTAAGAGTATATAATAAAGAATATACTATACCAGCTGATAGTAAAATAACGATTAATATTAAAAAGGGGGCTTAATTATGTTAAATACAAAAGAATTACCTAAGGTAGCATATTTTTGTATGGAATACGGTCTAGATACTTCTTTAAGAACTTATGCAGGAGGATTAGGTATACTAGCGGGGGATTATCTAAAAGGAGCTAAAGATCATGAATTCCCTATTATTGGTATAGGTATCAAATGGAAACAAGGATATACTGATCAAATGATTGGAGAAGATGGTCGTCCATATGATGCATACCATAACTACGAATATGATTTCATGGAAGATACAGGAGTAAAAGTAACAGTTAAAATTCGCCAAAGAGATGTTGTGTGTAAGGTTTGGAAAGTAGAAAACTTTGGTAATGCACCTCTTTACTTATTAGATACTGACCTTCCTGAAAATGAAGATGCTTGGATAACAGGTCAGCTTTATGGGTGGTTTGGTGAAGAAAGAATAGCTCAAGAAATGGTATTAGGAATTGGTGGAGTTAGAGCATTAAGAGCACTAGGTATTGATATTGATGTTTACCATTTTAACGAAGGTCATGCAGTTTTTGCTGGACTTGAGCTTATAAGAGAAAAAATGGAAAAAGGTATGTCTTTTGAAGATGCATTAAAAGCTTCCAGAGAAGAAATAGTTTTTACTACACATACTCCAATTATTCAAGGAAATGAGTCTCATTATTTAGACAGATTAATGTATATGGGTGCCAATAACGGATTAACTTTAGAGCAGATGGTTAGAATTGGTGGAGCTCCTTTTAATATGACTGTTGCTGCTTTAAGAATTTCACGTATTTCAAATGCAGTTGCACAGCTTCACTGTCAAACTGCAAATAAAATGTGGGCTCATATAGATGACAGATCAGAAATTATAGGTATAACAAATGCAATACATCTTCCAACTTGGGTAGATGAAAGAATGATTGATGCTGCAGAAAATGACGGCGATCTTTGGGAAATCCATATGGATAACAAAAGAAAATTAATTGAATTCATAGAAGAAAGAAATGGGGTTAAACTTGATGCAGATAAGTTGCTTATAGGTTTCTCAAGACGCGCAGCTCCTTATAAGCGTAGTAACTTCATATTTACTGATGAAAAAGTAATTTCTCCACTTTTAGAAGAAGGCAAAATACAGATAGTTTTCTCAGGAAAAGCTCATCCACTAGATGATACAGGAAAGAAAATAGTAGAAAACATTGTTAAAATGACAAAAAAATATCCTAACTCTGTTGTATTTTTAGAAAATTATGATATGACTATAGGTAAAATGTTGACTAGAGGCTCAGATGTTTGGTTAAACAACCCTAGAAGACCAAAAGAAGCTAGCGGTACTTCTGGTATGAAAGCAGCAATGAACGGTGTATTGAATTTAAGTATTTTAGATGGATGGTGGCCTGAAGCTTGTAATCATGGCGTAAACGGATGGCAGTTTGGTGACGGTTTTGAAAGTGAAGATGAAGCTAAGCTAGATGCTCATGATTTAAAAGCTCTATATAAAGTTCTATTAGAAGAAGTTATTCCTACTTATTATAACAATCGCGAAAAGTGGATAGAAATGATGAGAAATAGTGTTCTTAGTACAAAGGATAAGTTTGCAGTTAAGAGAATGCTTGAAGAATATTATGAAAAAATGTACATTAGATAGAAAAGGTGGCTTTAGCCGCCTTTTTTATTTATCAAATTTAACTCTAGAAAAAATGTCATACATTAGAACAAACTTAATTATATAATAATATTAAAGTATCTTGTAGGGGGGGTATAATGATTGAAAAGCAAATAATTGAAAGAATTCAAAATGCAATAGACTATATAGAAGAGCATCTATATGAAAAAATTGAAATTGAAGATATTGCTAAGATAACCTATATGTCACTATCTTCGTTTTATATTGTTTTTTCAAATGTTCTTGGTACTACAGTTAAAGATTATATAAGAAAACGCCGCCTATCTCTATCCGCATATGATTTAGTAAAATCAAATATGAGTATTTTAGATATAGCTTTAAAATACCAATATTGTACTTATGAATCCTATTCTAGAGCATTTAAAAAGTTATTTGGTATTTCTCCAAAAAAATATAGAAATAAAAATCTATATACTAATGTTTTTCCTAGAGTTAATTTAACATATCAAAATTTGAGTGGGGGGATTAATATGATTAACAAAGAAATGAATAGAGATATTATAATTAATAAAATTAGTTCAATTAATAGCGGTTTTATATTAGATATTGATATTGATCATTTTCAACAGATTAATGAAAAGTATGGCTATAATATAGGAGATAAGGTTCTTATAGAAGTCCCTGAAAGAATTAAAACTGTTTTAAATAATTATGAATTAGATGTCGATGTAACTCGTATAAATGCTGATGAATTTGTAGTAATTATAAAAGATAAATCTAAAGATTTTATAGAGAAAATATCTTCTGAAATAATAAATATTATGACTAAAGAATTTGTATTTGATGAAGTAACACTAAGTGTTACAGTAAGTATAGGTATTTCAAAGTTTACTGTTGATTGTAATGATGAAGAAGTTATTAATAGTGTTAAAAAAGCTATGATATTAGCTAAAAAAAGTGGAAGAAATCGGTACAAGCTATTAAACTATTAGAATAACATCTAATATAGTTTATGATGATAATTCAAAAAGACGGTTCTAATGTTTCCTTAAGGATACATTAGAACCGTCATCTTATTTCCATTAATATCCGTATCTTGGTCCTGGATAACCATAATAAGGATGTCTTCTACCTCTTAATAATTCATTTAATAATATAATAAATATTAAATCTTTAAATAATCTTCTTCTACCATAGTGTCTTCTATTAGCTGAAGCCCTCCCATTCTCCAATGGATCCTTATCTATTTCTGGATATATTTTTATCATTTCTTCATATACTTCATCAACCATTATTCTTACTTCATCTTCATCAGGATAAGGGTATGGATATGGATTTTGGTACGGATAAGGATATACTCCATAATTATATGGATAATGTCTGTATATACACTCTCTAACCTTTGGCAACACTTCATGGTATATCTCTGGGTATTCGTACATGTATGAATAATTATAATACATAATAAACCCCCTCTCTATTCTATTTAACTTTAATAACATCATATGTTAGAGAGGGGTTTTTTGATTATGTTACTTAATAATCTTTACATCTATATTCAGTTCATCAATATCTATTATATTTTGGTTATTTAATTCTAATTCATTCCCATTCATAATAACTTTGCTATTTAAATCTAAACCTAAAATTCTAAGTTTTATTTTAGGAATTTTGTATCCATTCTTTATAACTTCTGATGTTATTGTAACTTCTTTTTCACTATTTTTCATAATAAACTTTATCTCTGCATAATTGCCTTTTTCATAATCAAAGCTAATTCCATCATCTAAATATAGTGTATATTCACAATCTTGTCCTAAATAGCAGTTAATAGTTATTTCCTGCTCTTTTTCTCCTACATATTGCATTATATTATCCGTAGGAATAATAGCTCCTGCCTTTATAAATATAGGCATTGAATCTATTGAAGCTTCTTTAATAATATATCTCCCGCCTTCAAACTTTTCTAAAGTCCAATAATCATACCAGATACCTTCAGGAAGATAAACCATTCTAACCTTTGTATATGGTCTTGTTATTGGACAAATTAGTATATTCTCTCCAAATAAAAATTGATCATTTATGTTATATGTTTCTTCATCGTCTTGATAATGATAAAATAACGGCCTAATAGCTGGGTGTCCATTTATTGAGCTTTCTCTCATTAAATTATACAGATATGTTATAAAATTATACCTGAGATTAATAAACTTTCTTGTATTTTCTAAAACTTCTTCTCCAAAACACCAAGGTTCTTGATTAATAGACCCTTTAACACTATGATTTCTAAATAGTGGCGTAAATGCTCCTAATTGTGTCCAGCGAGTTAAAAGTTCACCATTACTATCTCCAATAAAACCACCTACATCTGCTCCTATAAATGAATATCCACTCAAGCCTAGATTCATGAACATAGGCATACTAGCTTCTAAATGTTCCCAAATACTTGTATTGTCTCCTGTCCATAGTGCTGCATATCTCTGAGTTCCTGCAAAAGCAGCCCTAGTCAACACAAATGGTCTTACATTAGGCTTAATATTTCTTATCCCTTCATAAGTAGCTATAGCTTCAAGCATACCATATAAATTATGAATTTCAGCATGGCTCTTCTCTTCGCCTTGGTCATTTAAATGTATCGTATCTTCTGGAACAACTTTAGATTCTGTAGTAAAGTCAGCAGGTTCATTCATATCATTCCAAAAACCTTCTACACCATCTTCTATTAGTCCCCTATGAAGTTCTCCCCACCATTTTCTAACCTTTTCTCTTAGAAAATCAGGAAATACAGCTTTACCAGGCCATACTTCACCTATATAAACTTCACCATTCTTATCTTTTATATAAAAATCTTTTTCTTTGCCCTGTTCATATACCCAGTATCCATCTTCAACTTTAACACCTGGGTCTATTATAACAACAAGCTTAAAACCCATATCTTTAAGCTCTGATACCATATCTTTAAATTCAAAGAACTTATCAGAATCTACTGTAAAAACTTTATAATCCTTCATATAATCAATATCTAAATAAAGCACATCACATGGTATATTTTCTTTTCTCATTCTTCTAGCAACTTCCATTAACTCTTCTCTATTTTCATAACTCCATCTACACTGCTGATACCCTAAAAAGTCTTTTCTTGGTAAAGGCATTCTTCCTGTTAAATAAGTATATGATTTAACAACCTCTGATACTTTTTCATTATATATAAAGTAATAGTCTAAATATCCTCCCTGCGAACTAAACTTTAATACATTATCTTTAGTTTTACCTAAGTCGAAATAAGTTCTATAACTATTATCAAAATAAATACCATAGCATAAATTCTTGCTTAATCCAATATAAAAAGGTATAGAAGTATGGTATTCCTTAATAGTTGCATTATGAACTGGAGATACACCCATAACATCAGTATTCCAATTTGAAGTTTCTGTTCCTTTTTTATTTAGCCAGCCATATTTCTCTCCTAGGCCAAAAAATCCTTTTTCCCAAAGAATTTCCTTTTCAATTTTAATTTCTTCTAAATCCACATTTATATCTCTGTTAATTAATTCTCCATTTTTATTGAATATACTTATTTGTAGATTTTCTATATCAATTTCTATTATAAGGCTTTTAGTCTTAATTATATTGCCTTCTTGATTGTGCTCTATATCTTTAGGTCTAACTATAACAGCGGGAGTGGATTCTGGTATTTCTCCATCCTTACTATAAGCAAAGCGTATAATATTATCATCATAGAAAATAATATTTAAAAATCCCTTTCTTCCTTCAATCACATAACCAAATTCTGTTTTTTTGATCATAATCTCCCTCCTTAGTACTTTACTATATTTCTTGTGTGCCTTAAAAATTTCCATCTAAAATTATTTCTACATATGTTCTTAGAACTTCACCAACTGACCAAGCTTGAGCTGGACAACCTTTTGGATAATGAGGTTCATTCCCATCAAATATTTCTGATATACTACCAATACATGCATCTTTCATATGATAATAAAACTCTTCAAGCATATACTTTGCATTAAGCTTGCTTTCTTTAGAATAGTTATTTACTTTCACATAGGCTTCAACAAAAGGACCAATTAACCAAGCCCATACAGTCCCCTGATGATATGCACCATCTCTCTTTAAAACATCGCCTCCATATTTTCCTATATATTCTTTATGTCTTCTGGATAAGCTCCTTAAACCGTATGGAGTATACAGTTCTTCATATACTTTCTCTACTATTAACTTTTCTTTTTCTCTATCAATAATCGAAAATGGCAGACTCACAGCTAATATTTGGTTAGGTCTAAGCATGTCCACAGGCTTTCCATTCTGTATCACATCAAATAGATATTTGCCCTTATCATTCCAAAATTTCTCACGAAAACTTTTCTTAGTCTTTTCTGCTATTTCTCCATACTTACTGCCATCATACCCTAGTTTATTTGATATTTCTTCTATAATTTTTAATGCATTGTACCAAAGGGCATTAATTTCAACTGCCTTTCCATGTCTCGGTGTAACCACCCAGTCTCCAACTTTAACATCCATCCAAGTTAATTGTGTACCCTCATCTCCAGCAGATAAAAGTCCATCATAGTCCATATAAATATTGTTTATTGTACCTTTAATATGATGTCTTATTATGCTTTCAAGATGTGGATATATCTCTTCTTTAATAGTTTCTAAATCATTAGTATATTCAAGATATTTATATACTGCATAAAAAAACCATAGTGTTCCATCTGCTGTATTATATAGAGGTGGAGTATTCTCATCTGGAAACATATTCGGTATTATTCCGTCTTTAATATACCTTGTAAAAGTTAATAAAATATCTTTAGCATCATCGAATCTCTTAGTAGTTAAAGTAAGTCCAGTAAAAGCTATCATTGTATCTCTTCCCCAGTCTGTAAACCAAGGATATCCTGCAATTATTGTCTTAGTTTTTGTAGATGCTCTTTTGACTATAAAATTATCACTTGCCAGTACTAAATTCTTCAAAAAAGGATGTGAATATCCTGCTTTATTTATTAGTTCTGTACGTCTTTTCTTTTCATTTTCTATTATTTCTTCTGAAGTATATTCAACGCTATCCTCTATAGTAGCTAAAAAAGTTATTTTATACTTTTTATAAGGTTCCATTTCAAAAGAAAAAACTCCAGGTATAAAATGAAAATCAACACTTTCGAGTCCTCTATCTCTTTCATTTTTATAAAACATAGGCAGGGACCAATCCTCATTTGCCTCATATTTACAATTTGATTTTATTTTCAAGCTTAAACCTGTACTATCCTCAGTTAACTTTAATGTTCCATTTTCATAGCTTTGATTATATTTAAAATCACCTATTTTACTAGTATCATGATGATCTCTAAAGTTTACATATGGAGTAAACGTCATCCTCACCTTTTTACTGCCAGTATTAACTTTATATATAATAGCTACAGTATTTTTTTCATGTTCCATTGCCAATTCTTTACTTATATTAATATCATTAATTCGATAAATAAACTTTGGTACAGGATAATTACTAAATCTCCTTAATCGTAAATATCCATTATCAATTTTACCAATAAACTGATTAGCAAATAACTTATATTTTTCTCCTTCTATTTCTAATGTTTCGTCTATTTTTGACAGTAATAAATATCTCTTTATTGGAGGTATTAAGGAAGCATTAAGCAATCCATGATATTTTCTGATATTTGCTCCAATTATAGTAGATGAACAAAAGCTCCCAAGACCATTTGTAACTAAATATTCTTTCTGTATTCCTTCATCAAAAGTTCTCCAGTTTGAATATCCTAGTTCCACCCCATCACCTCCTACCAAAATATTATAACATAATATATGCAAACGGTTGCATTTATTTTATAAATATAATAAAATATTGTCAAGGGGGTTTTTTATGCCTAAAAAATTAATAATATTCTTTATAATATTTACTTTAATTTTTTCTGTAGGCTGCCAAAATCAAAATAATATAATTGATACAAAGCAGCAAATAGAAAATATAAAAGAAGATACAAAATCTAATAATTCAAATGAAATTAAATACAAAGTACAAAATAATGGTGGTACTTTTTCTTCAAAGGATATAATATACTTTATAATGACTGACCGTTTTTATGATGGAAATAAAGAAAACAATAATTTTCCTGATGTAAATAAGAATAATCCAAAGGCATATCACGGTGGCGATTTAAGAGGAATTATAGAAAAATTAGATTACATAAAATCACTAGGTGTAACTGCTATTTGGATAACTCCTGTTTTTAAAAATGAATATGGTGGGTATCACGGATACTGGATTAATGACTTTTATAAAGTCGATCCACATTTAGGTACATTAAACGATTTAAAAGAACTCGTTCAAGAAGCACACAAAAGAGATATTAAGATAATACTTGATTATGTAGTAAATCATACAGGGTATAAGTCTCCATGGTTAAAAGATGAAAAATATAAGGATTGGTTCCATCCAAAAAAGAATATTTCTAATTGGAATGACCAAAAACAACTTGAAGAAGGCTGGATATTCGGTTTACCTGACCTAGATCAAGATAATCCTGAAGTTAAAAAATATTTTATAGATAATGCCTTATGGTGGATTGAACAAACAGGAATAGATGGTTTGAGACTTGATACAGTCAAACATGTACCTAAAAGTTTTTGGAATGAGTTTGCTTATAAAATTAAATCAAAATATCCAAACTTTTTCCTACTAGGAGAAGTTTGGCATGATAATCCTAGATATTTAGAACAATATCATGAATTAGGAATAGATTCTTTGACAAACTATCCACTTTATACTGGGCTTCGCAAAACTTTTACTAGATTTGGAAAAGCTAACTCTTTAGTTAATGCGATAAAAAGACAATCAGCTTTTACAAACCCTGAATTAAATGGTATTTTTGTAGATAATCATGATAACAGAAGATTAGTAACTGAAGCAAAAGAGAATGGAAAAGCTTATTTAAAGCAAGCTTTAACTTTCATAATGACATATCCAGGAATACCTATTATATATTATGGGACAGAAATTGCTATGCAAGGTGGAGATGACCCAGATAATAGAAGGGATATGGAGTGGGATAAAATTGATAACTCAGAAATGCTAAGCTATTTTAAAAAGTTAACGTCTCTTAGAAACTCAAATGAAGCTCTTTATAATGGAGATTTTGAATTGTTAAATTATGATAGTTATTTCCTTTCTTATATAAGAAAAAAGGGTAATAGTAAGTTTATTATAATTTACAATCTGCAAACTAAAGAAAAGGATGTAACTATTAATTTAAAAGATAATAATTCTAGTTATACAGATGTTTTTAATAATAAAACTTACCATAGTAAAAATGGCAGTTTAAATATTACTTTAAAGCCTTTAGAAGTAATTATACTTACTTCTAACTAAAACTAATCCCTTCTTAAAACATATATAAATGAAAAGCAGCCGAAACCGGCTGCTTTTTAATTAGTTTTTATATAGAATATAAGTTGATAATGGTTTAACTTTTACACTCTCAACTGCTTTGTTAACCCCACTGACTCCTTCTATATTTACCTCTTTTTCATTAGCTATGATGTTCCATTCTCCTTCTAATGGAAGTTTGATTTCTATCTCTTCTTTATTTGCATTGTGGATAATTAAAATATTTTTAAAGTCACCTTTATATGGAGAAGTTAATAAATATGCAACTGAATTTTTCGGAGCTTCAATAAACTTTAAATATTTTTTCACTTCCTCTGCCTTATCTAGTGTCATTACTTTTTGACTTCTTCTCAATGCTATTAAGCCTTTAATATATTCGTAAGTTTCTTTATATTTACTTTTATTACTCCAATCTATTTTATTAATCTCATCGCCTGCATTATAGCTGTTGTGATTACCTTGTTTTGTTCTTAATATTTCAGTACCACCTTGTATAAAAGGTATACCCTGGGATGTTAAAACTATTGATAATGCTAATCTATTCATCTTTTCTCTTTCTTCTGGAGTATTGTTTGGATTACTCTTCTCAAATTTGTCAAATAAACATAAGTTATCGTGAGAGCTTACATAGTTTATAGTTTCACTAGGCTCTTGTGTAAATCCTTTTATTCTGCTACTGTAATCAATCATTCCTACTATTCCTTTTTTAATTTCATTTTCTAAACCTAAACCACCATTTACAAATCCAATTCCTTCACCATCATTGTCACCTTTTATAGCATTTCTAAAATCGTCATTAAATACTGCTATACCCATTCCCTTTTGCTTACCTTTTCTCAACTGTTTAGTTGGGGATAATGCTGATGAACCACCAGTCCAAGGTTCTCCATAAATTAATATATTCGGATTAATTTTTCTTAACTCTTTTTCTACTTCTTTCATAGTATCAATATCATGTAAAGCCATTAAGTCAAATCTAAATCCGTCTATTTTATATTCAGTAGCCCAAAATTTAACTGAATCTATTATAAACTTTCTCATCATAGGCTTTTCAGATGCTGTTTCATTTCCACATCCTGACCCATTTGTATATTTGCCAGAAGAATCTGTTCTATAATAATATTTAGGAACAAGTATATCAAATGGAGAATTTCCAGTTGTATAGGTATGATTAAATACAACATCCATTACTACTCTTATACCATTTTCATGCAATGCTTTAACCATTTCTTTAAATTCCTTTATTCTTACAGTTCCATCGTAAGGATTTGTAGAATAAGAACCTTCTGGTACGTTATATAAATAAGGGTCATATCCCCAATTATACTGTCCTTCTTTAGTTTCATCTACACTAGCAAAATCATACACCGGTAGTAAATGTATATGAGTAATGCCCATATCTTTTAAATGATCAAGCCCTGTAACCTCACCGTTAGGCCCTTTAGTTCCTTTTTCAGTAAAAGCTAAATATTTTCCTTTATTCTTAATTCCAGAATTCTTATCTACAGAGAAATCTCTAACATGCATCTCGTATATAACTGCTTCAGTTGGTTTTATAGGGGCTGGAATTTTTTGTTCATCCCAACCTTCAGGATTTATAGAATCAAAATCTACTATCATACCCATTTTCCCATTTACAGTAGCTCCCTTAGCATAAGGGTCTGGAGTTTCCTTTTCTACTCCATTAATAGTAACTCTATAATTGTAATATTTATTTTTGTAATCCCCGTTAAGTTTAAGCTCCCAAACACCTTTTTCGCCTTTTGACATTGGATATATTTTGCCTGTATTATCTTTATAGTCTTCATAGATAACTACCTTCATACTCTCTGCAACAGGTGACCAAACTTTAAAAATAGTATAGTCTTTTGTATATGTAGCACCTAAGTCATCTCCAGTGTATATAAACTCTTCGCTTTCAAGTACTTTTCTCATTTCCACATTCCTTTCCTTAAAGTCTTTATGATATACAATAATTTTTTCTGAAAGATCTACATCATTTTTTAAAAGTATTTTAAATATCTTTGCTGATTTTCCTAAATATTTATCTAAAATAAACTTGTCTTTATACTTAAAGGTAATATCTTTTTGTGATGCCACAGCGAAAGTAAAATTCTGACCGTATTCAATACCAGTTTCTTTTCCAATGTCAGCTATCAATTCATAAACATTAAAAGTTTCGTTAAATTTCATTTCAAACTTTTTATCTATACTGTAACCATTAAAGTCTCCTATAACATATACTTTTTCATCTTTTTTAGGTGTATAACCTATTATGTCTGGTGAATAAATAAACCTAACCTTAGTATCATTCATAACTGTCTCAAAACCATATTTTTTTGAGTTTTTTCTTCTAATTTTTACTGCTTTAACTTCTTTAATATCTAACTCTTTGTCAGCACTCTTTACAGTAAACCCTTCATTATTTTTCCCTGTCAATTTCATAAAGTTAGTAAGTTCAACTACTATTTCATTTTTACTATCCAAAAATGCACTTAATATTTTAGGTCTTGTACTAGCCTCTTCTTTGTTATAATAAATCTTTTCTACACCCTCTAACATCCAAACTTCTGTTACATCTCCCTTAAGTTCAATAAATCTGTCCATATTGATATCTTTCTTTTCCCAGTTACCCAATCTTGGGATTACTCCAACTTTTTTAAGCTTTTCATTAAATTGTACTTCTACAATCTTTCCGAATTCATCCTCACCAGTAAAATGATATGCCTTTCCTTCTTTTCCATAAGGCCATATCCAAAAGCTCCAGTTATCATAGTCATCATTATATCTATGATAATGAATTATTAATTTTGAACCTTTATTTTCTTCACTTTTCGTATCTTCAACTGCAGTTTTATTTTCTATGTCTTTATTTACATCTTTTGAAGTCTGGTTAACACAC
Source organism: Caloranaerobacter sp. TR13 (assembly GCF_001316435.1). NCBI lineage: Bacteria > Bacillati > Bacillota > Tissierellia > Tissierellales > Thermohalobacteraceae > Caloranaerobacter > Caloranaerobacter sp. TR13. The sequence continues at coordinate 130,247 of NZ_JXLL01000002.1, read as the reverse complement.
CCTACAAACACCTGCATTAACATAACTATTATTAAAAATAAACTTAACTTTCTCATTATATCCCCCCAAAAATATACAAAATAAACCCTACAAAGTAGGGTTAAATAGTAGATTCTCTCTCTATCAATTCTGTATCAATTATATAATGGTTCGTTTCAACATCTTCATTTTCAAGTTTTTTAATCAAAAGCTTTGCTGCATAATAACCCAACTTTTCTGCTTTAATGTCTACTGAAGTAAGCTTTGGTTGCTGATATTCAGCTAAAGGCGTATTATTAAAACCAACAACTGCTATTTTGCTTGTTGATTTTTCTTTTATAGCCTTTAAAACACCAAAAGCCAACAAGTCGTCTGTTGTAACAACAGCAGAAGGCTCTTTATATTCTAAAATCTCCATCATAGTTTCATAACCTCTTGTTTCTGTAAAATCAACTTCCTCATAAATAAGTTTTTCATCAACAGAGATTCCATGTACTTTTAACGCCCTTAAATATCCATCTAATCTGTCTTTAGTAACGTTAAGATTATGAGGTCCACCTACAAAAGCTATATCTCTATGCCCTTTATTAATTAAATAATTAACAACATCATACATCGCTTTAAAGTTGTCATTATCTACCCATAATATTCCATCTGATTTTTCTGGTCTACCAACTACAACAAATGGATATTTTCCATTTTCCTTCAAATACTCAATACATTTGTCGTTTTCTCTTACAGTTAAAAGAATTATGCCATCAACCCATTTGCTATAAATATAGTTTTTAATGAAGTCTATCTCTTCATTTTCATTATTACTGTAAGTATACATTATATAGTAGCCTTTCTTTTGAGCATAGACACTTATACCTCTCATTACTTGAACAAAGAATGGGTTTATAAATAAATCTTCTTCAGCATTTGGTAATATTAATCCTAAAGTCCTTGTTGATTTATTTGCTAAGCTTCTTGCAATAGCATTAGGATGATAATTTAATTTTTTCATTGCTTCAAATACTTTTTTCTTCGTTTCATCACTTATCTTAGGATGATCAGCTATTACCCTAGAAACCGTCGATGGAGATACTTTTGCCAATTTAGCAACATCTTTTATTGTAACTGGCATACTATTCACTTCCTACTTTTATTTTATTGCCTAGTTTTTAATTTGTTTTGATATATTGTTAAACCAAGCATTTTAAAGTCATTTTCTACACACTTTACATACTATAAATTATATTAAATTGTTATATGCTTTTTCAAATTTTAAATTAACTTTTTGTAGCTCCTGCTGCTAAACCTTCCACTATATGCTTCTGTAGATAAATAAACAATAAAGTTATTGGTATAGCAACTAAAATAGCACCTGCAGCAAACATAGTAAATTTAGTATTTTGCTGTCCAGTTACCATTTCATATAAAGCCATAGCTAAAGTTTTCTTATCAGCACTTCTTAGTATTAATCTTGGCAGAATATAATCCATCCAAGGAGCAGTAAATTGAGTTAATGCAATAAAAGTAATTATTGGCCTTGCTATTGGTAAAATAATCTTTCTGAATATAGTTAAATTTGAAGCTCCATCTATTCTAGCTGCTTCATCTAAACTTCTTGGTATACCATCAAAATATCCTTTAACTAACCATGCATTATATGGTATTTGTCCACCGGCATATACGAGTATTAACCCTAAATGAGTGTTCAATAATCCTATTTGCATTAATAGTACATATATAGCAGTCATAGATAAGAAGCTAGGAAACATTTGCAATATAAGCATACTTACTAACCCTATTTTTTTACCTTTAAATTTAAACCTTGAAAATACATAAGCTGTTAAAGTAGTAAATATAACTGATAGTATCATGTTTATTGTTGCAATTTTTAGCGTGTTTAAATACCATCTTGCAAAATCAGTTTTTATAAATAATTCTTTATAATGTATCAAAGTTGGGTTTTTAGGTATTAAACTAGATCCATATAAACTATTTCCTGGGTTTAATGATGAACCTATTATCCAAATAACTGGTGCAAGTACTATAATTGATAAAAATAACAATATAGCATATAATATAACTTTTGTTAAATATCTTTTACCATTATTCTCTTTAGTTTTATTATTTTTGTTACCTGCTGTATTTTTTTCTACTGACAGACTTATCATCCTATCATATCCTCCTCTTTAAAGGATTTCGTTCTAATAAAACTGTATGATGAAATACTAGCTACTATAAAGAATATTATTATTGATATTACTGCAGCCATATGGAATTGATTTTGGTTTAAAGTCAACTTATAAATCCAAGAAACTAAGATGTCAGTATGTCCTGCATATTTGTATGCAGAATTTACAGGTCCTCCATCTGTTAATAAGTATATATTATTGAAATTGTTAAAGTTGTAAGCAAAAGATAATATTAAATAAGGTGCAGTTTGATAAAGTACCATTGGTAGAGTTATTCTATAGAATTTCTGTCTACTTGTAGCTCCATCTATATCTGCAGCTTCATACAAGTCTTTAGAAATATTAGTTAAAATACCAGACATTAACACCATAAAATATGGTGAACCTAGCCACAGGTTTACAAGTAATATAACAACTTTAGCCAAAGTTGGATCTGTAAGCCAAGGAATACGTGCTACACCCATCTTAACTAATATGTTGTTTATAGGACCTGGTCCACTAAACATTAAACGCATTACTAACAAAGATAAAAAGCCAGGTATAGCATATGGTAATATAAATATACTTCTCCAAACCTTTTTAAACTTGATTCCCTTCGCATTAGTCAATAATGCTAATAATAATCCTCCAAAATATGTTGTAATAGTTGCTAAAACTGCCCAAATAACTGTCCATTTAGCAACACCTAAAAATGTTGAACTCCAAATCTTTAGTTTCACTAAGTTTCGGAAGTTCTTTAATCCTACCCAATCAACTAAGTTCCTTGGTGGTAAATGATATGGGCTTGAATAATTAGTAAATGCAATACAGAAAGTAAAAATTATAGGTAGTAATGTAACAAAAGTAACTGCTAAAATGGTTGGTGTAAGCATGAACATTGGAAAATATTTATCCCAAACATATTTTAAAAACTCTTTGAATGTTCTTCTTTCTTCTCCTCTTTCAAGAAGCTCAGCTGTATTTTTTGCATCTTTTATGTTTACAAAGTAAATTACCATAAGTAGTCCTATTAATAGCAAGGAAATAATACCCTGTATTAACAGAATAATTGAATGATCACCTTGTGCAATACCATTTACAAAGTGTAAGGGTTTTTCTCCTAAAGTAATTAGTCCCCAAAGAGAGCGTTTAAAATATGGGATAGTGAAAATAAGTATTATAAGTTCAAATATAGAGAAAACTATACCTTTTATAATCTCTCTATTATAAAATTGTCCTAGTCCCATGAAAACTGTGGATAGTACTGCGGCCTTAGTAGATCTTTTCATTTTCTCCCTCCTACCACAAATCTTTCTTTAAAAAAATCTAGTCATTTACGGTACCGTAAATGACTAGATTCTATATTATTTTATTCTAGTCTACTCTTGTGATGCTATTGCTTCTTTAATAGTTTGAACTGCATTATCTAGTGCTTCTTGCGGATCTACTCCATCATTCCACATTGATGCAAATGCTGCTCCATATGGTTCCCATACAACTCCCATTTGTGGGATTGAAGGCATTGGAACTGCATATTGAGCCTGAGCTAAGAATGGTGCTACAACTTCATCATTCTTAATAATATCTTCCTTCATAAGAGCTTTAACAGGTGGTATCTGCTTAGTTATTTCAAATCTCTTTAAAAGCATTTCGTCTGAAGTTGCAAACTTAGCAAATAATTTAGCAGCATTTGGATACTTAGTATATGAACTTACAAACATAGATCTAATTCCTGAGAAACTTGCTGGATGTTTTCCTCCTGGTAACTTTGGTAGTGGAGCTATACCGAAATTAACTCCTGCATCTTGATAACCTTTAACTGCCCAAGGTCCATTTATTATCATAGCTGCTTTACCTTCTGAGAACAAACCATCCATGATTTGATAGTTAGTATCAGCTGAATTTAATGGTAATATTTCTTTTAATGATACCATGAACTTAGCACCTTCAACAGCACCCTTGTTATTTAAACCTATATCATCTTTGTTTGTTCCACCGTTACCAAATACATATCCACCACTACCAGCTATAAAGCTGTGTGAGAAGTAAGCGTTTGCAACATCCCACATTAAAGCATACTTATTTTCATTTGGATTATTGTATGTTTTTGCAAACTCTATAATCTCTTCATAAGTTTCAGGTGCTTTTGAAATTATATCTTTATTATAGAATAAAGCATAAGTTTCTATAGCTAATGGATAACCGTATACTTGTCCTTCAAAAGAAACACCATCTGCGGCTGCCTTCATGAAATCGTTTTTCACTCTATCAGCAGTTATATCATTAGGCTGTACTAAACCTGAAGCTACTAATTCTCCAGTATGGTCGTGAGGAGCAACAAATACGTCAGCACCCACACCTGCAGGTCCATCAGTAGCTAATTTATTTTTTGCATCAACATTAGAAACTGCTTCATAAGTAACTTCTACACCATACTTTTCAGTAAACTTTTTAGCTACATATTGTATCCATTCTGATTCTGAACCTTCACTCTCCCAAACAACTAATTTTGCACCTGGTTCAGGAGTTAGTTCTTGTGAAGTATTCTCTTGTGAAGTATTTTCTTGGCTTGTCTCATTTTGGTTATTGTTTTGTACTGGCTCTTGTTTAGCGCCACATCCTACTAGTGAGAACACTAGTACAGCAATAAGTAAGAAGCTTAGAAATTTTTTCATGTAAATCCCCCTTCTTTAAATTAAAATAATTATGTTAGTTTTATGGTTGCTAATCTCTGCAACCGTTTGCACAATTTAATTATAAACCTTTTTTGAAAATATGTCAAACTATTTTTAATCTTCAGAAGAAACAAGAATTCTAGCTGAATACTTAGGTACATTAACATATAAAGCTTTGTCTGACTTAAAAACATCACCTGTCAAACCGTCAATGTACTTGCCTTTATTATTTAATATTACTTCTCTATCAAAATTATGATTATTAATTAAAATAAACATTTTTTCATTTTCATACTCTCTAATAAACCCTATTATCCCTTCTATATTATCAATCCATTTAAATTTACCTCTTCTTAATGCTTTATACTGTTTTCTCAATCTGATTAGCTTTTTATAATAATTAAATAATTCTAAATCCCAATTTTCCTTATTCCAATCCATTGTTCTTCTACAATCTGGATCATGGCCGCCTTCCATACCAATTTCAGTTCCATAATATATACAAGGCGTTCCAACATAAGTTAATAAAAATGTAGCTGTCATCATCAATTTATTTATATCTTTATTACACTCCGTTAAATATCTTGAAGTGTCATGACTCTCTATTAAATTAAGCATAACTTCATTAACTTGCTCAGTATTTCGCATTCTAGTTTTGTTAATTAATTCTTTAAACTGTCTATCTGAAATATTTTCATAAGCAAAATACTGTAATAAAGCTCTCATAACCGGATAATTCATTACTGCATCAAACTGGTCACCTCTAAGCCACGGATAAGCATCAAGCCAAAGTTCTCCTACTATATAAGCATCTTCTTTAGCACCTTTAACCGTTTTTCTAAACTCTCTCCAAAAATCATGACTCACTTCATCAGAAACGTCTAATCTCCAACCATCAATATCTGCTTCCTCAATCCAATACCTAGCAACTTTCAATAAATACTCTCTTACTTCTGGATTATCTGTATTTAGCTTAGGCATATGATATACAAATGCAAATGTATCATAACTTGGAGGATTAGTTTCTATTGGCCATTTGTGTATATGAAACCAGTTATAGTAAGGTGATTCTTTACCTTTCTCAATAACATCTTGAAATGGTTCAAAGAAATAACCACAGTGGTTAAACACTGCATCTAAAATAACTCTAATGCCTCTTTCATGACATTTAGAAACTAGTTCCTTCAAGGTCTGCAAATCCCCAAAATGAGGGTCTATTTTAAAATAGTCCTTAGTATCGTATTTATGATTAGTCGGTGATTCAAATATTGGAGTAAGGTAGATACCATTAATACCTAATTCCTCTAAATAATCAAGCTTTTCAATAATCCCCTTTAAATCTCCACCATAAAAACTATTTGAAGTAGGTAGCTCTCCCCACTTTGTTAAATTATCTGGGTCATTTGATGTATCACCATTGAAAAATCTTTCAGGAAATATTTGATAAAATACTGTATCTTTAACCCATTCTGGTACTTTATGAATATCTTCTTTATTCATATATGGATATTGGAAAAAATGTAGATACACTTCTTTTTCATCAATATCTTTTATAAGTCCCCATTCAGTAAAATAAAATTCACCTGCATCTCCCTGGACCTTAAAATAATATGCAAGTCTCTTGTTTTTAGGGCTAACCTCTACTGTAAAATAATCATAAAGATCATCAGAGCCTGTTAGTTCCATGACTAACTCTTGTCTTTTATCCCACTGATACTTATCTCCATATATCAAGACAGCCTTCTTTATATCTCCTTTTGCAGCTCTTAACCTTATATGAATAACGTTTTCATCATATGCATAACAAAAATTACTCTTTGGTTTGTGATAAATTGCTTGTAGATTCATATTTCACCTCTTATTAGAAACTTGTTATAGAAAAAATTGTCGAGATTTATGCAACCGTTTGCATTATTATTATAGCACTTCCCTACTCTAGTGTCAATATAACCTTATATAATGACTGTGTATAAAAACCACAGGAATATCTTTCTTTTCGCCATAGACTTCATAGAATAATTCTATTCCATCAGATGTCTTAAAAAACATAATATAACCTTCTTTTTTAAGTTTTAGTTTTTTCAATTAACTTCTACAAAAATTAAAAAGCTCCTCTTTATAGTTAAAATTTTATAAAACTTTAGCCTTCTTCATTCTATAAGCTACACCTAATTTAAAACAAAAAAAAGCTCACACGAGCTAAATTCTCATATGAGCTATTTTTTCTAGTCCTAAATGTCTTTACTAGCAAAAAAATCAGTATACTTCATATCCGTTTTTAATATGTGATTTGTAATCCAATCAACCAAGAATGTAACTAAATGCTCAGATACTTCTCTTTGTTCTTCATCAATATCTTTAGACATAACCTTTTCAACTTCCATGAAAAAAGTTTTATGTTCTGATATATGTTTAAAAAACTCTCTTGGTGGATAGTTATATTTTTGCATAAGTTCTTCTTCATGTTTGAAATGATACTTTGCATATTCTTCCATTTCATGCATAACTTCCATAATATCATCATATCTATCTATTTTATCATCTAGATTAATCAAATCATATAATCTGTTGCTTATTTCAAAAAGTTTCTTATGTTCTTCATCAAAAATATTTATTCTAGTCGAATATTCATCTTTCCATTTAAACATCTAAATCAACACCTTCTTTTCAATAAAATTATCTATATGTATTATTTCTTTATTAACGTATAAAAAGCGGCAAACGCCGCTTTTAAGATTGTTTTACTTCTCTTTTTCAAACTTATCTTTAGGTGCACCACATTTTGGACAAGTTTTAGGTCTACATCTACCTTCTTTAGTTTCTCCACAAACTGTACATTTCCAAACAGCCATTTTTATCCCCCTTTCCTCTATTCTCCATACTCCAACTACGATTGTAATAAGTTACTTAATTAATATACAAATCTTTTAACTAAATACCCGATATTTTTTCTTTTAAACATTAAATATTCTAAGCAACATTATCTGGTATAAAGCCTTTAAATTGTGCCTTATAAAGTCTAGCGTATAAACCGTCTTTCTTGATTAATTCTTCATGCTTTCCTCTTTCTTGAATTCCTTTATCAGTTAATACTACAATCTCATCTGCATTTTTAACAGTAGACAACCTATGTGCAATAACAATAGTTGTTCTATCTTTTGATAATCTTTCTAAAGCCTGTTGAATAATAATCTCTGTTTCATTATCTAAAGCAGATGTTGCCTCATCAAGAATAAGTATAGGCGGATTTTTCAAGAACACTCTAGCTATTGATATTCTTTGCTTTTGACCTCCTGAAAGCTTTATTCCCTTTTCACCTATATATGTATCATATCCATTTGGCAAACTCATAATAAAATCATGTATATTAGCATTTTTAGCAGCTTCAACTACTTCTTCAAAACTAGCATCTGGTCTACCATATAAAATATTTTCTTTTATAGTACCTGTAAATAAAAATATATTTTGCTGAACTAATCCTATATTTCGTCTTAAAGATTTAATAGAAATATCCTTAATGTTAATTCCATCTAATAAAATTTCTCCTGAATCAACTTCATAAAATCTAGGTATTAAATGGCATAAAGTAGTCTTACCTGCTCCTGAAGGTCCAACTAGTGCTAATGTCTTACCAGCTTCAATAGTTAAATTTATATCTGATAAAACTTTATTCTTTTTGTCATTGTAGCTAAACGATATATTCTTTAGCTCAATTTTACCTTTAACATTATTAAGCTCTATAACTCCTTCTTTATCAACAATATTGGGCTCTATACTCAAGATTTCCATAAACCTCTCAAAACCAGTCATACCTGTTTGATATTGCTGAGTAAATTGAGTAAGTCTTCTAATAGGCTGCATAAAGAAATTTACATAAAGAAGGTACGCAACTAAATCTCCAGTATTAATTATCTTTTTGTATACAAATATGCCACCAACACTTACAACTACAACATTTAACATGTTGGATAGAAAATTGATACCTGTAAAAAATTCAGCCAAAGATTTAAACGCAAACTCTCTAGATTCCTTGAATTCTCTATTACCTATACTGAACTTTTGCATTTCGTATTCTTCATTTGCAAAAGATTTTGCAACCCTTATTCCTGAAATACTGTTTTCTAGCTGAGCATTTACATTAGCTATCTTTTTCCTTACATTTCTAAATGACTCTGTCATTTTCTTTCTCTTTGTAATAGCAAACCATATCATAGCAGGAACAAAAATAAATACTATTAATGTAAGTCTCCAATCTATAGTCATAAGTATAATAAAAGAACCTATAAGCATTATTATTGATAAAAATAAATCTTCTGGTCCATGATGAGCCAATTCTGATATTTCATTTAAATCATTTACAATTCTAGACATTATTTGTCCTGTTTTGGTATTATCAAAGTAACTTATATCTAATGTTTGAAGATGAGCAAATAAATCTCTTCTCATGTCGTGTTCCATTCTAGTACCAACTACATGCCCCCAATAATCAACTATATAGTTAAAAACAGCTCTAAAAATATATAAAACTACTAATACTATTGTAAAGATATATAATGTTCTTATCTTACCGTTTGGTATTATGTCATTAATTATTTGTCTTGTTATCATAGGAAATACTAGGTCTAATACTGCAACAAAAAAAGCACATACCATATCTAAAATAAATAATTTCATATGAGGCTTATAATATGAAATAAATTTTTTTATCATTTTCCCCCTCCTATCAATTATCGTCATTGCTCATTTGTTAAAGGTTTTCAAGTATTATAGAATATTATTACAAGTATGTCAATCAAATCTAATATAAAATACTAAAATTTCTGAATATTGATTGGTAGCTTTACTTTTCGATAATTTTAAACGATAATAGTCTTAATAAATGTTTTGGGGGTGGTATTTTGAATTTGTACTTTACTCTATTTGTAGTATTTTTTATACAATTTGTTATATCGTTTGAATCAAGCTTTATAAGCCCGATTGTTCCTTATTTATCTAATTACTTTAGCATTAAAGAAAGTAGCGTAATATATCTAAATTTAGGTTTTTCGATGATAGGTCTATTTTCACCGTTATTTGGTATGGCAGCGGATAAATATGGTAAGAAAAATGCTATTGTATTTGCAATTGTAGCCTTTCTAACAGGTACATTTATAACTGGATGGTCACCATCCCCTATAGTATTTGGTTTAGGTAGAATGTTAATAGGAATAGGAAATATCACTTTAACTGCCTCTTTACTTTCATACATAAGTGATTTTATTCCTTACGAAAATAGAGGAAAGGGTGCTGGTATTTTAAGAATTGCATTTGCTATTGCTATTCTTATAAGCCCAATATATAGTACTAATATGGTTAAATATTTCAACATACATTATCTGTATTGGTCTGTTTCTGTATTATCTATTATGATACTGTTTTTATCTGTAAAACTACCAAAAGACCATAACGAACATATTTCATGTTCTTCTGAACTTAATTTTAAAGAAGTAATTTCTATAACAAAAAAGCCCATAACTATTAAGTTTTTAATAATTCAGTTTTCATTAGTTCTTGCACCAATATTTATGTTTAGTTACCTTTCTATTTGGTTAAAACATAATTTTAACTTAAGTCAATCTTATATAGGTTATGTTTTTACTTTAACTGCTTTGGGAACTGTAACAGGTGTTATTATAGCAGCTATATTAAGCGATAAAATAGGAAAAATGAAGTATGGCATTTTAAGCTTTATTTTGATGACTTTAGTTTTAGCACCATTGCCTTACATTAAGTCAATATATCTGGTTATACCATTAACCTTTCTTTATGCATTAGGACTAGATGGTGGCTGGTCAGCATTTCAAGCTATATGCTCTGAAATATATCCAAATAGAAGAACTGTATTTATGACACTATTATATTTTGTTATTTCTGCATGTGCATTATTGCTTACTATTATTGGTCCATCACTATTTGAGTTAGGTGGATATAAATTAGTTATAGGTATTGGGACTATAAGTAATATAATTTCTATAATCTTACTTATTGATGTATCAAAGGATAAGAATTTTAATATAAAATAAGTAATAGAGAACAGAGTCTATGGTTTCTGTTCTCTGTTTACTATTCAGCTTTTATTTAACCTTTATTACAAAATTCTTCAGATATATTTTTAATTAATGCTGATGGTTTATCTTTATAATATATATACAATTCATGTAGAGGTCTTGTTATTGAAACATATAAAAGCTTTATATGAATCTCATTATTTGGATAAGACTTTTCTGAACAATCATGAACGAAAACTGCATCAAATTCTAATCCTTTAGCTAAATATGTTGGAATTACAACCACACCACTTTCATAAGTAATATCTTTATCAGTAATCAAATGTAAATCTGTAATTTTATATTCTTTAAGACTTTCGTAGACTTCTTTACTTTCCTTATTTGTCTTACAAATAACTGCTATTGACTTATATCCCTTATCTTTTAACCCTTTTATTCTATTTACTATATCTTCAATAATTTCGTCTTCACTATTCTTTCTTATTATATAAGGTTTATCTCCTGATCTTAAAACTGGCTCTGCAAAAGTAATATCTTCCTTTTTCCAATTTTTTATTACTTCGTTGGCAAAATTCATAATCTCCATAGTAGAACGGTAGCACTTTCTTATTGTTAAATATTTGGTTGAATCCTCATCAAATACTTCTTTTATTAAATCTTGCCAGCTGCCAATCCCTTTATATGAATGTATCCCTTGAGATAAATCTCCTACTATCGTAAAAGAATTACCAATATTTAACTTTCTTAAAATATACATCTGTAACTGACTGTAATCTTGTGCTTCATCTACTATAATATGGCTGAATTTACCTTTTAATTCTAAACCTAACAGTTTCATTTTCAAATATAATATAGCTGGTAAATCTTCTCTTTCTATTTCATCGTTTTCAAAACTATCTTTGCAGTAACTAATTATAAACTTAAGTTTTTCATCTTCTATTTTTCCATTTGAATACTTCTTAATTACATCAAAATCTGTAATAATGCTTTTATACAGCTCATCTATATCGATTTTTGGCCACATGGAAAAATATTTATTTATTGAGCTTTGAACAGCTTTTTTTACCTCGTTTATTTTTTTATCCCTTTCATCATATAACTTGATAAGTTCTTGCCTTATTTCTTCCTCACTTAAATCCAATTTCTTTATTTTAGCTATTATTTTTTGATAATCTTCATTAATACTTTCTACAATTTTCTCTATTCTTTCATCTATATTAGCTTTTATATATTTTTTTATTCTTTCTATTCTAGGTATGACAGGCAAGTAACTAAAATCCTTATCAAACATTTCTTTTACTTCTTCGTATGAATACACATCGTAATCTAAAACCTTAAAGCTTATCTTAGGAACGAAATCTTTAATCATATCTCTTATATATTTATCTAAAATCTTTTTAAATATCATTGAACCTTTAAACCAGGATGTATATTTAATATTTTCATAATATTTGTCATTTATACCACTATTTTCTATTAATTTAATAAGCTTGTCTTCAACCGATTTCAAGTTATATCTCTTGTTAAGCAATTTCATTGCTAAATCCTCATAAGTAGCCTGATTAATTTCTTCGACACCTAAATCTGGGAGCACATCTGAAATGTAGTCTAAAAATAGATTATTAGGAACAATAATTAGGATATTTTCTGGAGTAAATACATCCTGATAGGTATACATTAGATAGGCTATTCTATGTAAAACTATTGTAGTCTTACCGCTACCAGCAACCCCTTGTACTATCAAGGTCGCATCTTTATCAGCTCTTATTATATCATTTTGTTCACTTTGTATAGTCGTAACTATATCCTTTAGCCTATTGTCCTTCTTTTGCCATAACGCCTGTTGCAGAAATTCGTCCATTGGAGTAAGTCCCTTATCAAAGATATTTATAAGCTTTTTATTTTCAATTTCATACTGTCTCTTTAACTCTAATTCTCCAATTATTAGACCATCTGGTGTTGTATACATCACATCCCCTAATTCTCCACTATAATAAAGACTAGCTATCGGTGCTCTCCAATCAACTACTAACCTCTTTTCATCCCCCCTTCTTATAACACTAGTTTTACCTATATAAAAAGTTTCAAATTCATCTTTACCTAATTCTCTAAAATCAATCCGTCCAAAGTATGGTTTATACTGAGCCCTTATCAACTGCCTATATTTCCTTTTATTAGCTTCTTGTATCGTAGTCTTTACTACCATTTCATCACTATAATTACCTCTAGTCGATTTTTTCAGCTTATTAATCGATTCATCCATCTTTTTAATTTCTTTTTCTAAATGCATTATCTCATCATATATGCAATCATAAGTAGTATTTAAGTTTTTATTTTCTTTTTCATAATCTGGATGTTTATTGGCTAACATATTATCTCTCCCATCTCCGTAAAGTACAGTAAAGTAATTTTATATGAAAAGAATAAAAAAATAAAGTATATTTCATACACATGTATTACTATATAAAATAAAGAATATTAATAAACTCTTTAAATCTTAGTTAGTTTATTTTTTTCTTGCATAAATGACATTTTTAGTATATAGTATATATGGAAAAAGGCTAAAGGGCATTGCACTAGAGCAATGCCCTTAATTTTGTATTATGTAAACTAATCAAGACGGCAATAAGATAAATATTCATATATACAAAAGATATTATACCTGTGTCATTTATAAAAACCGAAATAATAGAACTAATAAATATTACACAAATACATTTACCAACCTCTGAATTTTTTAAATTTCTTATACAAATATTCTTATCTTTATATAATTTGTAAATATAATAAAGCTGACCTAGAGAAATAATACTCCAAGGTGGGATTAAAACCATTATAGTAAGCTGCTTCATTTTATTTATTATTGAATCAAACAATTCAATAAAACCAACTATCTCAATTCTTGATAACAGCTTTCCAATATGGTTTAAACTATATCCATTGAACTGTACTATAAAGTTTGATAAAAGAAATATAAAACTGAATCCTATCAGTAGAATAATACTTTTATTATTCTTATCGTAGTAAAACATTTCATATATTAAAATTAAAAAAATCAAGATAGAAGTTATATAGCCTCCAAAATTAACCCCATATTCCCCAGACAGAGCCAATATTATTAATGGAAAATACATTATAAGAAATAAGAAAAAAACTATTCTATCTTTTATCTTTTCTCTTATACTAAAATACACTATTATTGAAGTTGCTAATAAAACCCCCATAATTTCATTGTTTAATCCATAAAATCTTCCACCAGCTACTATGTTGTTATATCCTATAAACGAATCATATATTATGTTGTTATTTAAAAAAATCCCATAAAGAATAAGTATATTTGTAAAAATAGATATATTATATGCAGCATTTTCTTTTTTAACTAATAAGAATGATAGTAAAAATGAAGACAATGAAACTATTATGAAGTATATGAAAATACTCCTATGTATTTTAAAAAATCCAAACAAAAGAGAAAAAAATATAATTGAAAGTATCGTATTCATCAAAAACTTTCGTATTTGCTTTTTTAACTTTTTGCCAAATATCACAAATAGCTGCAATACTATGATTATTCCATGAAAAATGTATTTTATAATATTTAGGTTGAGAAATTCTTTTAAATAGTTTTTACATTGTACAATTGGTTTACTTTTAGGTATAACCTTAAAACTTCCGCCAATAAACCTGTCTGTTGGTATGTCAAACAAACCTGCTGCATAAGGAAAAATATCTAAACTTGTTATTACTCCCTCTCTCTTTGTTGTATTGCTTTTAAGTATCCCTTCCTCTCTATCAGGTGTTATATAAATAACTGGAACTAAAGTAGTATTCCACTTTATATTTATATCTCCTGATATGGTCTTAGGAAATATAATAATGTGATACTTCATCTTTTCGATATATTTTTTCAGCAATCCAATTCTTTCTTCTTTATTGTTTAATTCATATGAAAGTATAAGTATATTTGCCTTTTCTAATATCTGTTTTGACTTATTATTAAGCCACTCTTCTTCATAAACAACGTTATTTTCACCATACTCAATATACCCATTTATATTTGCAGCAATAAGCGAAGAAGAATCATTACCAATATACCCGACTTTAACACCTCTTTTACTAAAAAAGTCACCAAATGTAGAAATTTCCCGGGAAAAAACTAAATATTTTTGCTTTAAATCTCTAATTATATCTTTGAATCCATTTATATATAAACTGCCGTCTTTATTTTTTCTTATTCCCTTATATAAACTTGATCTTACTTTAACTCTTCTACCTGTCGCAATAGTTAGAAAGTAGCTTTCTCTATCCTTTGATTTATAAAAATATCCTGTTTTTGTATTCATAAGTCCTACTGCTTTATTAGCGTTTTGAGTAATTTTTTCGACCAAATCAAAATCTAATTCATCTAATATAATCATTATTAATTTAGGTCTGTTTTCTGCTAATACTAAGTTGTTATAAAACAAAATGAAAGTTAGTAATAAAAGTATAGTTATTAAAAGCTTTTTTGTTTTCATATATACACCCTTTAATACACAATATAATTTGTTATAGAGAAAATCCCTACAATAATCGAAAGTATCCCTAAAAATAGTTTAATTTCATAATAACTATCATAAACAAAATCCTCTTTTATTATAAATATTCTATCTTTAACAATCTTTTTTATATCATATCTTTCCTCTATTATTAGAAATACTCCAAGAAATATAAATAATATTCCTTTGTATAGCAAAAAACCACCCCTATGTCTATATACGGATATCTATATTGTAGTCTTATTTTAGGTTTGATATACAAACTGATTTACCATTCAAAAAGATTTAAAGACGGCAGAGCCGTCTTTAATCTTTTTTCTCTTTTTCTTGTTCTATTTTATGCTCTATCTCATATCTTATAAATTTAGCAAGTATCAAACCATAGGTAAGAACCACAAGAGGCCATATACTTATTGTATTATGCCAATTAATAAAAATGTAAACAGATGTAACTATCATTACTAAATAATTTACTGCATAAAAAATGATTAGTGATTTTTTTGAAAATGAAGATAATCTTTTCCCCTTCAAAAAGCATCCCCCATTTTATCATTTTTGAGATTAGAAGCTAGATACCTTTTATATAGATTATATGAGATTAAAATTTGTTTGATACTTACAGACAAGGGAACACAAACAATGTACCTGTCCCCTTGTCTGTGCTGATTATTTAGTTATAACATACTCTAACCACAACCCCTGTCTTCAAAACAATCTCCACTTCAACCAAAGATACAACTCTTATCTTTTCTACTAACACCCTAAATAATTCTTCATCAAGTTTCTTTATCATTTCATTTCCATTTCCAAGATCAATCCGTTATATTCATTTTCATATTTTTTAATGTCAGTACTTCTTATACCTATAATCTACAAAAATAAACTTCTCTATTTGATATTTCACTTCAATTCAATCTTACAACCACATTCTGATCCTATTTGGCATAATTTTTAAGTTGTTATACAGAAAGTTTATCAAATCATTTTTTGAAATAATTTTAATATTATCATTATTAATGTTTTTATAATTTTCAGAAGAAGTAAAAAGATATATTTTATTATCCCCTTCTAATAAATGTTCAAATTCCCTTCCATCTAATAGAACATTACCAGTTTTTACTTGAGCGTATGCTAGATGGGTGCCATCTCTACTTACCATAACAAACTCATATTTCTGCGTATCAATCTTATTACTACTTGAGTAAAGCAAATAATTTTTTTCATATTGTAAATACAGACTTACAATCTCCTCAACATCTTCTGGCAATAATGATTCTAATATGTCATTTTTATCAAGCTCTGGTACCTCATAATATTCTGTTTTGCTTTTTTCATTATAAATTTTCATTGACAATATTAATGCAGGATTTACATACGTATTATTCTTTTTATAACCATGTATTTTTTGAATTGTGGACCTTGCCCTAAAAGCATTCACTACTTTACCTGGTACATTTTCAACAGTTCCAACTTTGATAAACTTAACTGGAATCACATTAACAACATCAGCATCGTAATTAGCATTATCGCTCTCATATCGCCATTTCCCTTCAACTCTACACAAATAATAAATACCTTGATGGCGAGTCCAAACTAAATCATCAATTTCAATTTTTTTAAATGCATTTATCGCAGTTGAAAGTCCTTTGCTTTTATATTGAATTTTCCCAAGCTTTTCATATTCTTCAATATCCTTAATCTTCTTTCCATTTACATCTTTTAATGGCCATCCAAAACCCAATATTCCTCTTTCTAGGCAAAACATAAATGAATCTATGCCTTTTTTACTAGCAGTCTTTATGTTCATTCTCCATAAGTTCAAATTAAACCCTCCTTGTTGTTGTCAATGAAAATCCGGCAAAAATCGAAAAAACCCCTACTTTAAGTAAAAAAATTTAATTAGATTTAAGTCTTTCTTTTTGTTCTTTCATTCTATAACTTTCACCTTTAATTAAAGCTAAATGACAATGATGTACTATTCTATCTAGTATAGATGATGCTAATATTAAACCAAAGAATATGATATTCTATTCATCAAATGACTTATTTGAAGTAATAATAGTTGACTTGTATGCAATAACGAGACAAGCAAATCTATTTTAAATTTTATTGAAACAATAATTACAACTCTCTCACTACTTCTTCATCTAAAATCTCTTTTCTTTGCTTCCAGTCTGGCATCAATGCTGTAAGGAAAGCATAAAAGTCAGCATCATGATTTTTATATTTAAAATGTATTAACTCATGAAGGACAACATAATCGATACAAAATTTAGGTGCTTTTATTAGTTCATAGTTTAAAATAATTATGTTTTTATCTCTAATACATGAACCCCATCTTGCTTTCATTGTTCTTATTTGAATATCAGGCTTTTTGATACCATACTTTTCTATAACCTTATATACTCTATCCAAACTTTCCTTAAAGTTTAACTTAGCCTTTTCTCTAAACCAGTCATTTAAAAGTCTTTCTTTTCTACTGTAATTGTTTTTATCCTTTACATAAAGATATATAAATCCTTGAAAATACTTCACACCTTCATATTCTCTTTCATTTACTTCTTCAACTTTAAGTCTGTATTGTTTTCCAAGATATTTGAAACTTTCTCCACTAACGTAATCTTTTTTTATTGTATTTTCTGACTGCACATTCTTAAAATAACTAATATTCTTAAGAATCCAAGGAGCTTTATCCTTAACAAAATTAAGGATAAACTCCAATGGTACATTTTCATTTGCAGATACAACAATCGATAGGTCAGGTCTTACATTGAGATTGATGTTTTTTACTTTTTTTCTATACAGTTCAAATTCAATTGTTTTTCTGTTGTATGTTATAGAATGTTTTTCCATATTTATCACCTAATACCTTCTAAGAGCAACAGTTTTTATATTTTCAATAATTTTATCAATTTGATCAAAAGTCAAATCAGGAAAATATTTTTTCTTAGCTATATATAAAAGACCATCTATTTCTCGTGAAATACTTTTATGAACATCTGGGTTATCATGCCAATCTACTTTCCTGTATTTTTCAATAATTATATCTACATCAGTTGCTATGTCAGCTAAAATATTTTCATAATTATATATTTCAGGTTTTTCACGCACCCCTTCAGCTTTTTGAGCATCATAAACTTCCTCTTCTTCAAGTACCTCTTTTATTACACCATAAAAAGCCTGAGCATTAACATTATTCTTTATTTTTTCAGGATATACAGTTCCTGAATAACCTTTCCTAAAATCCTTCATCACTTTACGCATTTTTTCAAGATACTCTGCTTCTGAAATACGTTTATTTTTGTACTCATTTAATATTTCTTCTATGCGCTCAGAAAATTTCTTATAATAAGCTGGATTTTCATCCCATTTTTGATTAATACGCTTGGCTATACGTGTTCTAATAGCATCCGCCTTCGCCCTTGGAGAGCCCAATCTCATAAGCTCGTCTTCAAACTCTTCTTCATTTAAAATATCTACTGGATTAGTTATTTGGATAACATCTTCTGCTGCAATATAAGTATCCATTAGATTTCTCATCTTTGCTTCATATTCCTTATGGTCAATAGTATCAGAATATCTTATCTTAACTGATGCTCTAAGTTCTTGATAAAATTTAAGTTCTTTTTTATACATGTTTATATCTTTTTCACCAATAGCATTATAAACGTGGTCAGATTCAAGGGCAATTCCAAGATACTTCCCAAACTGAGAAAGCTCTTTATAAAAGTCATTTCTAATACCTTCATCAGCAAGGATAAGTTCATATTCTTCCTTATCGGATTTATTTTTAACCCCTTTAAAGATAGCAACTAAATTCGAATAAGACTCACGTAGTTTTCCTACTACACTAATCACATCTACAAGGGCGCCTTCAAGGTCTTTACCGTCAAAGTTTTCAAGTCCTGCTCCTGAATATACCTTCATAGCAGCATCTAATTCCTTTATAAGTCCCCTATAATCTACAATAAGACCGAAATCTTTACCTTCATGAAGACGATTAACTCTAGCTATTGCCTGCAGTAGAGTATGTTCTTTCATAGGTTTGTCAATATAAAGAACTGTTGCCCTTGGAGCATCAAAACCAGTTAATAGCTTATCTACTACAATTAAGATGTCTATTTCATCACCATATATAAATTCATTTTTTATATATTCTTCATATTTAATTGGGTCAGAATATTTTTCCATCATCTTATTCCAAAACTTACGTACTCTATCCTTTGGTTCTTCGTCTACTTCTTCATAACCCTCCCTCATATCAGGAGGAGAAATTACTACAGCTGTACTGATATCATCATATTCTTCAAAGGCTTCTTGATATCGTATAGCATCAAATTTAGAAGCCGTTGCAAGCATGGCTTTGTACTGAGCATTTTCTGATTTGTAAAACTTTGTAAAATGCATATAAATATCATCGGCAATGAGTCTTATTCTCTGTTCTGATGAAGCAATTTTTTCAAACTTGCTCCATTTCTTTTTTAATTCTTCAGCCTGTTTTTCATTTAGATTTCTAGTAATCATTTCTATTCTCTTATCTATGGCATTACGGTTTACAGTTTGTTCAACTAATCTTCCTTCGTAAAGAAGTGGAACAATAGCTCCGTCTTCAACACCATCTTTGATAGTGTATTTATGAATAAATCTTCCACCAAATTTAGCCATTGTGTTCTTTTCTTTTTTCATAAGAGGAGTTCCAGTAAATCCTAAATAACAAGCATTAGGAAATACCTTTCTCATTTTAATATGTAACTCTCCATATTGTGTTCTATGGGATTCATCAACTAGTATAAATATATCCTTTGATTTAATAGGCTCTTGATGCTTAGCAGCTGTTTCAAATTTATGAACAAGGGATGTTATAACATCAGCACTATTGCTATTAATAAGTTCAATAAGATGTTTCCCACTAGTTGCCCTTTCTGCCTTAAGTCTTGAATGGTTAAAAGTTTTATGAATTTGACTGTCTAGTTCTATACGATCAGTAATTACAAGGACTTTAGGATGAACATCTGCCATTTCTGAAAGAATATATCTTGCCAACATAACCATTGTCAAGGATTTACCTGAACCTTGGGTATGCCATATTACACCTGATTGACGATTGCCATTTTTATCTTTTTGCTGGATTGTTTTAATAATTTCTTTTACAGCAAAATACTGCTGATAACGGGCAATTTTTTTCACATTTTTATCATAGAGAGTAAAGTATTTTATAAGTTCAAGTACTCTTTTAGGATGAAAAAGAGAAACAATATTCTTGTCTTGCGTAGTTGGAATTCTTCCCACTACTGCCTTTTCTAATTCTGTTTTAAACCATTCATACTCACTTGTATTTTCATCCTCTTTCCATATAGACCAAAACTTCTTAGGAGTTCCTGCTGTGGCATACATAGTTTCATTTTTATTTGTAGCCATAACAATTTGAATGAATTTAAAAAGATTAGGAATATATTCTTTCCCCTGATTTCTAATCATCTGGCTAATACCTTGATCAATAGAAATAGAAGCTTTTTTACATTCAATGACACCAAAGGGAATACCATTGATAAACAGAACTATGTCAGGTCTAACATGACCTTGACCATCTTCCCTTTCAACACTGAATTCTTCTACTACATGGAATACATTGTTCTCAGGATGTTCCCAATCTATATAGTTGATATTAAATGACCTTGTGCCATCTACATCAGAAAGTTTTTCGGGATAGCTGCGACCTAAAATAAGGGAATCATAGATTTTTTCATTGGTCTTTATTAGTCCATCCGTAAGGGCTTCATCAATATCAAGCATGGCTTGCTTGATGTTCTTTTCAGAGAATTTATATCGTTTACCTTTATACTCAAAATCGTTTATTTCTTTTAGCTTTTCATAAAGAATATCTTTAAGTATTACGTTATACAAATTCCCTCTCATCATTTCAGCTTTTTCAGGTGGTAAAACAATGTATCCAATTTTTCGAAGAACCTCTAATGCTGGAATCTGTGATATATTCATTTCATCATATTCTTTAGCTCGATTCATATAATTCACCTCTTTTTTTAGTGAATAGTTAATAACTAATAGTGAACGGTGAATAACTTATTCGTTGTTCACCATTCACTACTCAATATTTCCTTTTATTTAATTATTCACTATCTTTTACTCTAACAATACCAGTTAAAAGTAGCTGCATAAGTCCTTTTTTCTGGAGTTTCAAAGCTTCCAGTTCTTTTATAAGAAGTGATATTTCTTTATCTATATCATTAAGTATTTTCGAAATTGCTTTCTGCTCTTTTATATCAAGAGGAATCAAAAAACTAACATTAAGAAATGCATCTAATTTTACAGCCATACGTTCAACAAGTGTTCCTTCAGCTTTTGTAGCAAAATACCTAATGTTTCTTTCCCAGGTTAAGAGATGTGCTATGAAGTCTATACAATATCTATTCTTATTTTCTACATACAATACCTCATATATAGGAGATAACAAAACTGGCATCTCATTTTTGTTTAGAGCAATAGCTCCAAATCTAAGATTCGAAGGATTATAAACAATATCATTTTTATAAGTTATCTTATATTGTTTATCATTTGATTTAACTAAAAACTCTCGATTATATCTATCTGTTTTTGGTGTTACACCGTCCTCGATTGTAAGGGAATATAATTTCAGCTTATCTGTTATTTTACTTTTTTCTTTGCGAGGTTTTAAGATTCTTTTAAGTTTTACTTCCTTCCACTCTCCCTTAAACCCAGGTAATCTTTTCTTGTCAGTTAAAAGCAGCTGCATAAGTCCTTTTTTCTGCTTTTTCTTTTCCTCAATAAGTTTCTCTTTTAGCTCAATTGCTTTGTCCCAGGTGGAGAGAATTTCGGCGATTTTTTGTTGTTCATTTAAACTAGGTAATTGTATTCTAAACTTTTTCATATCTCTTTGGAATAAATGAGGTATTGAACTTCCAGAAGTTTTTTCATTTATCAAACGTTCAAATTGTTTTCCATTTAATATATGGTAAAGAAATTTCGAGTTTAATTTACTTGATTTTACTCTAACAAGCATCATAGTTGAATTAATTGTTGCTTTACCTGGCAAATAACTAATATAAGCAGGATTCCCTAGTGAACCATCTTTACTTAAAATTACATCTCCAACTTCTAATGCAATCTCCATAGATTCTTTATATCTTTCAATTGATATATGGTCACATTCATCCCATATTATATTTGGAGATTTAATATGCTTACCAGCAATTAGATATGGACCTTCATCTGTATATTCTTCTTGTTTTAATCCCCTCCAACCTATTCTACCTCTAATATCTGAGTGATTTTCAAGAAAATCTACTTTCCAATCCTCAGGAATTATACCAATCTTCGTTTTCTTATACCCCTCAGGCACTTCTCCTCTTTTAATCTTCTCTATCCTTTCTTTAATATCAGGCTGCATCTATATCACCTCTTCACTGTTTGCTGTTAATTAATTTATTCCAAACTCTTCCAAATACTTCACCATCTGCATTTCTACTTCTGCTAGTTCTTTTTTAATCTTAGCAATGTTTTCTGCCACAGCTTCCATATCAACCATTTCTTCTTCCTCAAATGTATCTACATATCTTGGGATATTAAGGTTATAGTCATTTTCTCTTATTTCATCAATGGTTGCCACATAAGCAAATTTATCTATGTTTTCGTATTTTTCATAAGCGTCTACAATTCTCTGTATATCTTCTTCTCTAAGTTTATTTTGATTTTTCCCCTTTTCATAATAGTCATCGCCTGAAGCATCTATAAAGAGAACTTCTTTTTTATCTCTGTTCTTTTTAAACACTAATATACAAGCAGGTATTCCTGTTCCGTAAAATAAGTTTGCTGGAAGCCCTATAACTGCATCTAGTAAATTATGTTCTATAATTTGTTTTCTAATCTTGCCTTCACTTGCTCCTCTAAATAATACTCCATGAGGTAATACAACTGCCATTCTTCCCCCTTCTGCCAAAGAATGAAGCATGTGAAGTACAAAGGCATAGTCTCCCTTTGATGATGGAGGAACTCCCCAGCTAAATCTTTTATGTGGGTCTAAAGAAGGCTCCATTTTAAACTTTTTGTCACTTCCTTCACCTGCAAAACCCATAGCCCATTTATCAAGGGAGAATGGAGGATTTGCTACTATAACTTGGAATTTCATAAGTTTACCATCTTTATCAAGATGCAGTGGATTTGAAAGGGTATCTCCCCACTCAATTTTGGCATCATCTATATTATGTAGGAACATATTCATTCTACAAAGAGAATGGGTTTGACCATTTCTTTCTTGTCCGTAAATCTGCGCCTTGCCTGAAGGTACTTTCTTATAAGCTTTAATAAGAAGTGAACCTGAACCACATGTTGGATCATAAATTCTATCATTTTCTTGTGGGTTAACAAGTCTTGCTAGAAGTTCTGATACTTCTGCAGGAGTAAAAAATTCTCCACCCTTTTTACCTGCATCTGAAGCAAAATTTGCTATCATATATTCATAAGCATTACCGATAACATCTTCATCAGCAAGTCTTGATGGTCTTAAATCAAGCTCTTTAAAATCCTCTAACAAATGCTTTAGCATGGCATTTCGTTCTTTTGTACTTCCTAGTATAGATTCAGAATTGAAATCTATGTTTTTAAATACACCTCTTAATTTAGTTTTATTCTCTTCTTCAATGTTGGCTAACGCTTCATTAATAATTTCTCCAATATTTGGCTGATTCCTTCTTTCATATATGTAATCAAAGGTTGAAACCTCATCAAGTACAAATCTTTCATACCTCATTTGTCTTGCAACCATTTCTTCATCATTGTCATATTTAGCCATTAATTCTGCTTTATGTTCTTTATAGATATCGCTAATGTATTTTATAAATAGCATTACAAGTATATAGTCTTTATAAATAGATGAATCAATCTTACCTCTGAAGGTATCGCAGGCCCTCCATAAAGTTGCGTTAACTTCTTCTTGTGTAAGTTTTTTAATAGTCATGCCAAATTCCTCCTCTACATCATTTTATTAATTATAGCTTTGTGATATTTGTTTTTTTCTTCAATTAGCTGTGAAAGCAACTTTTTCTCTTTTAATATTAATTTGTTAATTTCTACTACTTTCTTTTGCTGATTAATATCAGGAAACATTACAACTACATCTCTCAGCATACTTGTTTTAATTATTTGAATTGCTGAGCCTATTAATCTTTTTGCATAGTAACGTTTCATCTTATCGCTGTTTAAATAGATGCTTAAATATTCAGGTATTAGAATATCTGTTTCTAGTCTGATAACCGTAAATAGAGAAGGTATCAGTAATCCTATATGGTCTTTATCAATAACAATAGCTGTGTTGGGATAGCTAAGCCTGACAATCACATCTCCTTCCTGGGTCAAATATTTATCATCAAGCATTTCATTGCTTTCAAATTCCTCAAGTTCTTCAACATTAAGCCAACCATCCTGTTCAAAACTTTTTAGTGTTAACATTTTATATTTTTTAATAATTTTTTCAGGTAATTCTGCTTGTTTTCTTTTAACAACAAGACCTGTAGTAATACTTGCAATATCGCCTATTTTTCTCTTTTGAAAATTCCCAATACTTATTCACCTCTTTCGTGTTATTTTTAGCCTAGTACAATTTTATTTAATGTAAATATATCAAATTTTCCATAACATGTCAACACTTATTTTTGTACTAATTCAAAAATAACATTTATATACTAAAATATAAACACCTACATAATTACTTCAATTACAACATTTATGTAGGTGTTTTTTATAATAAACTATTCGATACGGCCTAAAAAATAGTCTTCTATATATTCCCAGTAGTCATCGCTATTTTTACAAGTATCTATCATTCTTTTCAAAGTTTTATACTCTCTATTATCTTTCTCATAGCATTTCTGTAAAACAGAATTTACGTACTTAGTTACATTTAGCTTATCTGGTACATTTACTTTTATTTTGATATTATCTAAGTTTCCTCCTATAACTTTATACGTTCCTATCTCTAATAGTTCTAACATGTAAGCTAGAATCATTCTAACTCTAGTGCCTTGTGTACTTGCTAGAAATTCTGGTAATAGATACTCCTCATATTCCTGAGAATGATTAAACAATTTAACAAAAAGATCTTTATATGATTTTACAAAAATATCTGTTATTTGCTGTTTCTTTACATAAACAACATTATTTTCATCATCACTTGTTTCATTATTTTTTACATTCATTTTACTATAAAATAATTCATATGAATTGCTATCAGCTTTATCTGAAGTAAGTAATGAAGTCATTAAATATAATATTTTTTCAACTTTATCATTATCTTGTCCTATGCCAAGTTTCTTTTTTATTTGTTTTTCTATCTGTTCTAAAGTTGAAGATTTACTTAATTCATTATAAATTTCCTTAACTAAATCAAGATAACTGCAAAATTTGTTATACGCCTTATTATATTGTAAATTCAATTTTATATATATTAAAAATCTTGGACTAATCTTTATCTCATCTAACAATTTTTCATTAAAGAAATTAAATTTTATCTTTCCATACTTTTCATTCCCAACCTCTTCTTCATAATACCTCTTCAAATTAAACTCTACCACCGTACCATAGGATTCTTTTTTTACAATATTAGCATATTTTGCAAACTTCTCTTCATATTCTTTTCTCTTGATATCCTTTTTATCTATAAAAGCATAATAAGTTGACTTTTCTTCACCTGGATATACCCTAATTATTGGAAATTTGAATTTATTATAAAAATCTTTTTCTATAAAAAATAGAGCTTGTTTGATTTTATTGCTTAAGTTGATGTTATCAGCTTTTAAATCAATAAATTTAAACTCATCTAAAGAAATAAGCAATGTATTTTTTTGACTATCTTTATATTTTTGATATATTTTTTGAACTATTTGTCTTAATTGCCATGTTCTAAATCTTGATATGGTTTTAAGTATTTTCCAAAAACTAAAATCTTTTTCGTTAAAATCACAAACTGCTTTTCCTATCAATTCTTTTTTTCTTGCCGCTCTTCCGATTTCTTGAACATAATCGGCTACATTACCTGAAACAGCAAAATGATAAACCATTTCTATATCTTTTATGTTTATTCCCATTCCAAATGCTTTTGTAGCTATAACACATTTTATCTCTCCTGTTTTAAACTGTCTAATTATTCTTTTTCCTTCTTGTCCTCCTGTTTCACCTGTAAAAACTGCAACTTTATCTTTCAAATCATCATCTAATAAATTATACAAATCATAGCTAATAGTTTTAAAAGGTGAATATACAAGTAGTTTTATGTCATTACTTATACATTTCTTAATTACCTGAATAGTTTTTTGCTTTTTAAATTCTCTATATGAACCATCATATTCTTCTAATCTATTTATATTAATTTCTATATTATTTCTCTTTACATCAGTCATATACACTGAAGTATCATCTGACAGTCTTAAGTCCTTGCTAATTTCATTAACTGTATCATTAATCCCACCATACACTGCAGTAGCTGTTAAAGCTAATATAGGAAAAGTAGAGTTTAATTTTCTATATCTGTATATATAATTACCTAAATATCCATAATCAGCTCTAAAATCTCTTCCCCAACTTGTTACACAATGGGCCTCATCTACTACAAAAAGTCCTACTTTCCTATTTTCGCCTATTAACTGTCTTATATCATAAATTCTTTGTAAAAACTCTGGAGATACAAAAACAAGAGAATAAATTCCTTTCTTAATTCCTTCTAATCTTTGTTGTTTTTGTACGTAAGAAATATCTGAATTAATATATGTAACATGTCGTAACTTTAACTTATGCATCTCTTTATATTGATCTTCCATCAATGCTCTCAAAGGGGAAACAACTATGGTTACTAGTCCCTCCTCATGAAGTATTATAGATGGAAGTTGATAAAGTAAAGACTTTCCAGCACCTGTAGAAGCTATGAAAAATACATCATGAAAATTTTCTCCATTACGAGCTTTCCTTGACTGTTCCATAATCTCTAAAATTATATCCTCTTGAGAAACTTTTACAAGTTCTTTAGGATTGTTTCCTAGTAAATTATATGCATTATAAATTCTGAAATCAGATTTCCAATGTTTTTTCATTAATTCATTAACCTTTTCTTTATAAATACTAAAACTATACTGCTTTTCTGTTTTAATTGTTATATATTTAATTTTGATATTGTTAGAAATAAGATAACCAACTAAATCTTCTAGCAGAATATCTAAACCATCTAAAATAAAATATACTGATTCATCTTCTAAAATATCAACAAAAGCTTCTTTATAATTATTTAAATTGTATTTTGTATCTAAATCTACAAATCCACAAGTTAAATTAATAACTTTTCCTGTTAAATCCTTTATTTCATTTACTTTACAATATTCATAGACCTTTTCGTCTTTATAACCTAGTACTGGATATATATCTATATTATCAATCTCTACTTTAATATCTCTATATAATCTACAGAAATTGATTCCATTATCTGTTTTCACTGGATGTATATCATAATATTTAAATAAATAATCTATTTCTTCATCTTCATAATTATTGATATCATTTCCTTTTACATATATATCTTCTATGTGTTCTCTATTTATTTCAATATCATTTAATATATTGAATGGATTAGTAATCACAAGAACCTTTTTATCTTTTATTAAATCAATATAGCCAATCATATTTATCATAAGTTCATAAGGTATAACTGCCTTTTTTCCAAAGTTTAATTCCATAATAATTTTTATCACTTGATTTCGATAAAAATCATCCATCTCATTATATGTGGAAAATTCTCTAATATCAGCTCTTATTATGTAATCAGGAATTTCTTGGTATAAAGCCATTAATTCTTTTGTTGTATAGTTTTTAAAAACATATAAATCATAATTACCATTCATTAACAACTCAAAAACAGAATTATTAAATTTTTCAATAATATTAGCCATTGTATCCCCCCTGTTAATTTAAGTAAGCTCTTAATCTTTTTGACCTAATTGGATGTCTAAGTTTTTTTATTGCTTTAGTTTCTATTTGTCTAATTCGCTCTCTAGTAACCCCCAAATTTTTACCTACTTGTTCTAAGGTTTTTTCCTCACCATTATCAAATCCAAATCTTTGTCTTATAACATTTTCTTCTCTAGGTTTTAAAGTTGATAAAACTAAATCTATCTCTTTACTTAGTTCTTTCTTGATAATAATATCTTCTAAAGATTCTTCTTCATCTGCAGGAATAAACTCTATCAGTTCAGATTCTTCTTCATCTCCAACAAAAGCATTAAGAGAAGATAAATTTAAAAAAGTATTGTTTATTTTTTTTAGTTCATAATATTTTTCAATTGTAATATCAAGAGCTTTGCATATTTCTTTTTCATCAATATCTAGTCCCATAATAGCAAACTTATTTTCTAATCGAATTAATTTTTCTATTTTTTCGTTTAAATGTACAGGTAATCTTATAATATAACCTTTATCTTGCACAGCTCTTCTTATTCTTTGTTTTATCCAATAAACGGCATATGTAGAAAACTCATTATTTCTATTTGTATCAAAACTCTCAATCGCATGTATCATGCCAAAAACACCTTCATTTACTAAATCATCATATTCTAGAGAACTTTTTGCTGAATATTTATAGGCATATTTTTTTATTAATTTTATATTGTTTACAATAATTTGATTTCTAATATTTATGTCTTTTGTCTTTTTATATTCTTTGATTAGTCTTAAATTCTCATTAAAACTTTTATACCAGTATGATTTATTATCTTCCTTTTCATTATTTACCGTATAATCTTCTTCAAATTCTATTTCTAAAACCTCATTAATGTTTATTATTTCTTTTCCTAATTCATCTTTTAAAACGGCTATAACATTTTTAAATATTTCAATGCTTGGTGACTTGCCTATTAAACTTTCTAAATCGTCATATATCTCAAATGCATCAATAAAACTATTATTATTTTTTCTATACTTAATAATTAACTCTTTAACTTTCACAATAATGCCCCCTAGACCCCATGGTAGCATAAAATTTTCACACAATTAAAGATGATTTAACACCATTTGAAAACATCACAAAAAGTAATCAACCATAACAAAAATCAACTTTTTTAACTTTAACACATTATGAATATTCTTCATACTACATAATTCTGGAAATTTATGCTAAGTTTTTTCTACAAATATCTTACTTATTCCTTCTTAAATGATGAATTTAGAACAAAATCATTCTACAATCATCGATAAAAAACGCCTTTTTTTCAATAGATAGCTTTTGTTTACGTTAATCTTAAAATAACTCTACTTAATTTAGAATAATAAAAAGATTTAAACATAAAACATACCTCATAAAATAGTTTAATTATGGAAGATAAACTCAGATCAAGGAATAACATTTATCCACTGATCTTGAAAAGTTCTAAACCATCTTTTGATTTTTCCCTTAGATTCAGAACTTTAGGAACGTGCGTAACAAAGAATAGTGCCTGAAGAAACGCAGATAAACTGCATCTGTTGACTCTTGTAAACCTTACCATTGTCAACAAAAAGCTTTTTAGGGATACCACTTTTGGCTACGCCATTTTTAAAAGTAGATAAAAGAAATAATAATTATCAGAAAAAAAGCTTCACAGCAAACAATAAGTCTGCTAGCATTTGAATTCAAACTCAAAAGCTCTACAATCCGTACAACAAATGTTTTTACAAGAAATATTACATTTAGAAATAAATCTTTGAATAGTTGATAAAGAAATTTGATCATTAATTCAGATTAAATAATCTTGTATTTTTTAGTCAAATTATTTAATCTAACTAATACTTCTAAGATGAAATAAATTACTGTTTTTGGTTTGTTTTAGGTTGAAATAAAGTGCTGTTTAACAAATAACGATTACAAATCCTATTTTGATTAGAAATTTAAGATTAGTTCGTTTCAATTCCTCATAGGTACTCTAATAACTCATTACACACATTGATGTTACCATATTTTAGTAGCTAAGTCAATCAATCGATTTTTTACATTATCTTCACTAATATATATAAAATTAGTATTCTCTATATCATAATTTACTTAGAAATTTTTTCTAATTTAAAAGGGATTTATATATATTTTGTAGAATAGTACCACTTATGCGAAAAATAAGGAGGGATTGTATTGAAAATTGCAATAGTTGGAGCTGGTAATGGTGGAACAGCTATTCTAAAGTCGCTATCAAAAATCGAAGAAATAAGTATCGAAATAATTGTTGATACCAATTTAAATGCACCTGGTATTTTATTAGCTAAAGAATTAGGTATAAGATATTCTAATTCAATAGACGATATAAACTGCAATGTTTTGGATATGATTATTGAAGCAACTGGTGTTGAAAAAGTATCAATGCTATTAAATCAGAAGTTTGGTGGTAGTTGCAAGATAATTGATTCTAAAGGTGCATACCTTATAATGACATTGGTAGAAAGAGAAGTAAAAACTTTAGAAAAGCTAAATTCACAAATGTCAGTAATTGCTGATACTTCTTCAGTAGTTCAAAAACAATTAGAAGACATAACATCTTCAGTAAAAAGCATACATGATGTTAGCGAAAACTTATTAAATACAGCTGAGGTGTCAAATAAGTACATAGAAGAAAGTGATAAAATAGTAAGTTATGTTAATAAAATAGCTCAACAAATCAAAATTCTAGGTCTAAATGCAAATATTGAAGCAGCAAGAGCAGGAGAACACGGAAGAGGTTTCTCTGTTGTAGCTAATGAAATCCAAAAGCTTGCTAATAGCAGTGAAACTTTTGCTAAAGAAATAAATGAAATGCTGATTAAACTAGCTAATGAAATAAGAAAAATTAATGTAGAAATAGATAGCCTTAAAAAACTTTCACAAGTTCAATTAGATGCTTCAGAAACTGTAAGTGTAGCTGTTGAAAGGCTTAAATCTGAAACTATGGATTATAAAATGTGACCTCTAGTCACATTTTTTGTTTTTTTCATCAACTTTAATAGCAATACCTAGAATAAAATAGTATAGGTATTACATACCTAGTTAATACTAAATAATCGCCTAATATCAAAATATTTTATAAATTACTGCCTTTTTTGAAGTTTTACTTATTTATATAATAGGAGTACTATAATGAGTGGGCCTAAAATGCACTACTTCAAAAGTGCGTTTTTTATGTTCTATTTATTGGATATATTTATTAATTTTGGTTTTATTTTCTATGCAAATCATATCAAAAGAGGTGGTTATTTATGAATCCTTTTATGAGCCTAGGTATTGCACTAGTTTTAGGTATATTATTTGGACAACTTATGAACAAATATAAAATTCCTGCTGTTGCTGGATATATAATAGCAGGGCTTATAGTCGGAAAGTCTGGCTTAAATATTGTAAATAGTGAAATGATAGAAAAGTTGTCTTTTTTAAGCGACCTTGCATTAGGTATAATCGCATTTAACATAGGAAGCGAACTGAAAATACCTGTAATAAAAAAACTAGGCAAACCAATTTTTATAATAGCTGCTTGTGAATCAATGGGGGCATTTATACTCGTAACTTCAATAATGCTTCTATTAAAACAGGGGATCGGTACAGCACTAATATTAGGAGCAGTATCTTCAGCAACTGCACCTGCTGCAACAGTTATGGTATTAAAAGAATACAATGCAAAGGGACCTTTGACAAGTACCCTTTTGGGCGTAGTAGCAGTTGACGATGCAATATGTCTAATGATTTATGCAGTGGCTTCTTCAATCTCAAAAGTATTTATCAAACATGAAGTTGTTACAGTTTATAAAGTTTTAGTTCATCCAATTACTGAAATAGTTTTATCATTACTAGCAGGCTGCATAGCAGGTATACTTTTAGCTTATCTAATTAAGATATCTAAAAAAGAAAATGAAATGTTGCCATTCACAACAGGAGTTATCATATTGCTTATAGGAGTTGCTTTAAAATACAATCTATCTCCATTATTATCAGCAATGACACTTGGTATTATAGTTGCTAATATTTCTTCTAATAGCAGAAGAGCATTCTCTTCAATCGAGATGTTTTCACCACCTATAATAGCGGCATTCTTTACACTTGCTGGTTCAAGACTTGATATTGCTTTATTACCACACATAGGTTTAATTGGTATTGCATATCTTGTATTTAGAATCTTAGGAAAAGTGTTAGGTGCTTCAATTGGTGGTATGGTATCAAAAGCTCCTCTTAGTGTAAGAAAATATCTAGGTTTTGGACTTTTATCTCAAGTAGGGGTAGCAGTAGGTTTAGCAATTATAGTAAGCAGAGAGTTCCCTGGAACTCAACTAGGTTCTATTGTAATTACAATACTTCTAGCTACAACAATTATTACAGAAATTATAGGACCTATTGCAACCAAAAATGCTATAATAAAAGCTAAGGAGTGTAATGTCTAATTAAAGGAGGTATTGGGGTTGTACGCTTTATTTGTTGTTATAAATGAAATATATAAACTTGATGCAATTCTTGAAAGATTTTTCGAAATAGGAGTAGGTGCTACTGTAATCGATAGCGTTGGTATGGGGAAAGTGCTTCTTCAACACAATGTGGAAGTTCCTATTTTCTCAAGCATTAGAAGAATGATAGAAGGTAATAGACCTTACAACAAAACTATTATAAGTGTTATCAGAGATGAAGAAAAATTAAGAAAAGCGATACAAGCTATAAATGAGGAATTAGACTATATAAATAATCCTGGAATAGGTTTCGTATTTGTTGTTCCCGTATCAGAATGTTACGGTTTTGGTATAGAAAAAAATAAAGCATAAAAAGACAGGGGCTTTAATTTCCCTGTTTTTTTAACTAGCTATAAAACTGTTTATCTTGTTTGATAGTTCTAATAATTTGTCATTTATATTACTTATTTTTTGTATAATACTACTAGCCATTTCATATTGTCCTAATTTATAGAACATAAGAGCTTTACGATATTTAATATCTTCCATTCTTGAGTTATCTATCTCTTTACTCCTAACTAGCATACTTTCTGCCAAATTTAAGTAAATTAATCCTTCATTAAAGTTACCTTCGTTATATAATATTATTCCTACATATTTATATACATCAGAAATAGATACATAATCTTCTATTTTAGAATAATAAATTATTGACTCTAAAAACAATGTAGTAGCACAACTAAAATGACTTCTTAAAAGCTCATTTTCGGCTTTTAAAAATAATGCTTTAGCTTTATATTCATCTAAATTATATTTGTTTGACAATAGTATAACGTTATATAAACATGAATTTATTTCATAAACACTTATATTTTTTCTTGATTCAACATATGTAATCCCCTCTAAACACTTATCCTTAGCCATATCTTTTTCAGTTTTCAGAAACAAAGAAGCACTTACATCTATATCAATGCCTTTTTGTTTAGCTAACTTATTAATCTTATCCGAAAGATAAATTGCATTAATTATGTTTATTTTTCTTTTATCGTTTTCAAACATAGAAATGTAATTTTTAGAAAATTTCTCCCCCGCCAGTTCTTCCTGCTTAACATCTAAAATTTTTCTAATCCTCTTCAGTCTCTGTCCTGGACTTAACAATTCAATATCTTTCATTTAATCACTCCCCCAAAAACAGTACGTTATACATATCGTCATATATTATTTTATCATAATTTTCAAAATTTTTCTGTTATTTTTTGTCGGATTTTTTTCTTTTTTCTGACTTTTGTAATATTGCTAATATAATTTTTCATCTTAAATACTATTAGTTATGATATAATGTTTAAGTCAGTAGAAATCTGCTTTTGGAGTGATATAAATGGAGAGATTGTTAACAGCAAAAAAAGATAATTCAAAATATATAGCTTACTTAGAGCTAACATTTGTCTCATTTATGTGGGGAATTAGTACAATTCTTTTAAAAATGTATATAAATAAAATACCTCCGTTCCATTTATTATTAGGAAGGTTTTTTATTGCTTCATTAACTTTATTTCTATTCTCTCCTAAAAAAATTTTAAAAATAGAAAAAGAAGATTTGAAAATTGGGTTTGTTTTAGGGCTTCTAATTTTCGCTGTGTATGGTTTATATATATTAGGTCTTGAACGTACAAGTGCTTCAAAGTCTGGTTTCTTAGCAGCATTGTCTGTATTATTTATACCAATATTCCAAGCTTTTATGAAGAAACGTATGCCTACATTTTGGACTATCATTTGTATAGTATCTTCTATTTTGGGGCTTTATTTAATATCAGGTATGAATGGCGGTAATTTGAATTTTGGTGATATTCTTGTTATAGGTTGTGCCTTTGTCTACACTATTTACATTATCATATTGGATAAATACGGTAATGATAAAGATAATCACATTCTTTCATTTATACAATTACTAATTGTTACAATATCTAGTCTGTTTTTCAGTATTTTTTCTGAAGGTCTTAATCTTACTTTATTAATAAAAAATATTATTGTAATTATTATAATCGGTGTATTCGGCACAGGACTAACTATGTATCTTCAAACAAAAGCTCAGAAAGTTGCAAGTCCTGAAAGTGTAGGAATTATCCTTTTAGGAGAGCCTTTATTTACGTTAATTCTTGCATATATCTTTATCCATGAAACAATTTTATTAAGAGGACTCATTGGAAGTGGACTTATAATAATGTCTTTAGTTATAGCTATTATTAAAAAAGTATAACAATATTAGAGAAGCCTAGGTTAATAGACCTAGGCTTCTTCTTTTCCGTCAAGTTCTTTTAATCTTTTTTCTAGACTATCTAATTGGCTTTTAAGAAATTTTACTTCTTCATTTATATATCCCTTTAATTCTTCTTTTGATGGTGCATCATAAAACATAGTTCTCCATCCAAAGCCAAAGCCTCTTCCGTATCCTCTGCCGAATCCTCTTCCGCAACCTCTACCTAATCCTTTGCCAAATCCTCTACCATAACCTCTTCCGTATCCTGCACTTATATATCCTGGAGCATCATTTCCTGCACAATAACCCATTTTTCTTCCAGTCATTGGTCCTGCTCCTATTGGACCTGTTCTATCACCTTTTGGCATTATAAGCCCTCCTTTGATTGTTTTTAGCATATGCTCATTTCTAATTTTATTATAATTCTGTTTTGGGCATATGTCAATAACTTTTTTTAAAAAAAGACTCTGCATTAATTATTAATACAGAGTCAATTGGTAACAAAATTATTCATTGTTAATCTCACATCTTCTATGTTTTCTTAAGCCTCTTCCTCTTCCTCTACACCTTTTTTGACAAAAACTTCTTCCAGGTTTATCTGTACAGTAAAAATCTTTTGAACCACATTCAGGACACTTTATTTCATCTTCATGAATATCTTCTACTCTATTTTCCCATTTTGTCCCACATTCACTGCAAACAAATACACATATATTTTGTGTATAGTTTCCTCCTCTTATCCTTATAGCTTTTCCATTAACCAAGCTGTCTGCTATCTTCATCTTAGCTTCATTATAAATTCTTTGGAAGGTTTGTCTTGAAACCTCCATCCTCTTAGCACATGTTTCTTGATCTAATCCTTCTAAATCTTTAAGTCTTATAGCTTCTAATTCTTCAACTTTAAGAATATTTTCTTCCAATTCGCAATTAGCTACATTAATAGGTACAAAATATTCGTACTCTGGCAGATTTTCAATCCTTCTCCATTTGATAGGTCTCGGCATTTAACTACCTCCTGCTTTTATGTTTATACTATTTATTATATTACTATTAGTTCTAAAATAAAAGTTCTTTTAATTTAGAACAAAACCTTCGATTTAAATAAATTATATAAGGTAGATTTTGTTGAAATCCATTACTGAAATTATATTTAAAATTACCCACAACTTAATATGAGATATAATTTCCTACGGATTATAAAAAAATATCTATTGTACAATCAAGCACAATAGGCGTTTTTAGATATTTCTAATATATTACTATAATTGGTTTTATATGTCAATATTTTTTAGAATTTCATTTTGATTGGTAAATAGAGAAGAATACAGGGATTACTCCTGTATTCTTCTTATATAAAAAGGGGATTTAATTAACCTTACAATCTTTGACTATTTCCCAAGCAATATCCTTATAATCGCTTGTTTTCTTATTGATTAAAATATCATAATATATATTCCAAGCTTCTTTGTCTTCATTATATAGTCTCAGATAATATCCTGATTCAATTTTTTCATATACCTCAGGCATCCTATTAACAATATTATCTAAAAATATTTTTGCATCTCTTTCATTTACTTTAGCTAGCTTATAAGCTTTAAACAATGCTCTAAAACATGTGATAGTATATGGTATTTGGGTTATAAAACAACCTGTAAATAGTTTCTTCATCTATTTCTAATGTATTCTCAGAAAAAAACAACTACTTATCTCTTTTTTCTTATCTATTATAGTTTTATCTATAAATCTACTTTCCCAGTTACTACAATCCCTTTTCAACTCATTAGATACTTTATCAAAAACTTTTTCAAAATATTTTATATGCCTTTAATATTTTTTTAGTTTCATTTTTGTATTTTCCATTTGATAAAAACAGCATAGATAATATGAATTTTTTCACATCACTTTGCTCTTTATTAATGTTTTCAAATTCATTTTCTCCTAATAAATTCTCTGCTAAGATGTTAGTTAGATTATTCACTACTTTCCCCATTTTACTACACTCCAAATTCATATACTCTTGCTTCAAATGGTTTTAATTTTATGCTTTCTATATTCGCTTCATTAACTTCATAGTTGCTAATCAAAAGTTTAAAATTATCTATTTTTCTTATTTCTCTTGAAAGATTTATTTCTATATCCTTATCTGAGAAATTTGTAATAACTAGCACTTTCTTTTTATTTAACTCTCTAAAATAAGCAAAAATGTTTGGATCATCTTCAAATATCAATCTAAAATCTCCATATAACAATACTTCATTACTCTTACGCAGCTTTATAATTTCTTTATAATAGTGCAATATTGAATTACTATCATCTAGTGATTTTTGCACATTTATTTCTTTATAATTTGGATTTGGTTTTATCCAAGGCTTACCCTTTGTAAAACCAGCATTTTCACTATCATCCCACTGCATTGGAGTACGTGCATTATCACGGCTCAATTCCCAAATATCTTGCATTACATCCTCTAACTTCTCTCCACCTTCTAAATATCTTTCTCTATATACATTATGAGTTCTTATATCTCTATAATCTTCTATACTTTCAAATCTAACATTTGTCATACCTATTTCTTCACCTTGATATATTATAGGTGTTCCTTTTAAAGTAAATAATATTGTTGCCAACATCTTAGCTGATTCAACTCTATACTTTTTATCATTACCGTAGTGTGAAACTGGTCTAGAAGTATCATGACTGCCAAAGAATAAAGTGTTCCATAGTTTTCCATCCATTGCTGTCTGCCACTTTGCTAAGCTCTTTTTAAACTCTAATGCATTAAATGGCAATTTCTTGTTATTTGACCCTCTGTCAATATCAATATGTTCAAACTGAAGAAAAAGGTTCAATTCACCTCTATCTTCCCCGGTATATAAATATGCCTGCTCTGGTGTAACACCAGAAGTCTGCCCCATAGCTAATTTATTTTCATATTTCGATAATACCTCTCTATTCATTTCCTTTAAATAATCGTGAACCTTAGGGTAATTTTCATAGTATTCTTCACAAGGTAGATATTTTCTTTTGTCTCCTTCTTTCCTCTCTACATCTGGTAATCCAGGGGCTTTAGCTATCTTGTTTATTACATCCATCCTAAATCCATCTACACCCTTATCAAACCAAAAACGCATAATATTATATACCTCTTGGCGTACCTTTAGGTTTTCCCAATTTAAATCAGGCTGCTTAGATGAATAAAGATGTAAATAATATTCGTCTGTATTATCATCATAAGTCCAAACAGAACCACCTAACTTTGCTGAGAGCCAATTATTCGGTTCTTTACCATCTTTACCTGGTCTCCAGATATAATAATCTCTATATGGATTATCTTTAGATTTTCTTGATTCAATAAACCATTCGTGTTCATCAGAAGTATGATTAGCTACCAATTCCATTATTAATTTCATATCTCTTTTATGCATTTCTACAATTAGCTTTTCTATATCTTCCATAGTTCCAAGTTCATCCCAAATATCATAATAATCACTTACATCATATCCACTGTCATTATTAGGTGAAGGATATACTGGACAAAGCCAAATTGCATCTACGCCCAAATCCTTTAAGTAATCCAATTTAGATATAATCCCCTGTATATCCCCTATACCATCTCCATTGCTATCTTTGAAACTTCTTGGAAATATTTCATATATAATAGAATTCTTCCACCACATGCTGTCTATTTCCCACTCCTTCAGTTTTTTATAATAGCAGATAATTTCTGAATCATTTTTTTAAATCAATTAGAAAAGTTTTTATCTCATATGGCTTTATGCCTACTTCAATAACATCGGTGTTTCTAAATTCACCTACTCTTTCCTCTAAAAGATTACATTCTTGCCAAGATACTATCTTAAAATCACTAGTTATTTTAACTTTTTCACTACTTCCAGCAAATTCATGAATACGTAGTGCTACTAAATCTTCTTTTTCTGCCTTCTTAACAGCATCTATAAACACGTTTTTAGATGAAATCTTAAATAGAGATTTTTGAGAATCTTTAGCTTGTCCTTTATAAAGAAAAAGTGGATTGTTTAAGTTCCAAGCATTCTGAACTGTATTTCCTTCGTACCAGTCTCCTTTATGAGGTAATAAGCTGTAAGTAAATTCGTGAATTCCTTCATCAGCTTTCGGATCTGGATATATAGGACCTCGAACTAGAGACAATCTTATTCTATTATCCTTAATATCATATCCATACTTACAATCATTCAATAAGCTTACACCAAAATTCCTCTCTGATAAATCGGCCCATTGATGTCCAACAACCTCAAACTTAGCTAAATCCCAACTAGTATTCCAATGTATTGGTCTTTTAATATTACCAAATTGGATATCATACGTTGCATGGGTTGATCTAACATTCACTTCAAAGGAACTCTTTAATAACTTCTGATGTTCTTTCCAATCTACAACAGTCTTGAAATCAATTCTTTTGTTTTTACTGTACAGTATCATTTCCTGCTTAATTATTGTTTTCTTATATTTCCAATTGAAGGTAATTCTAGCTTCAAGTTCACCTATCCCAACTATATCAACTGATACCAATTCATCAACTTCTTCAACTCTATTATGGGCTTTAGTATAATAGTATGATTCAACTTCCCATGCATCAGGTGTGATAGGTCTGTCGTCTATAATCTGTAATACATTAGCCTTTCCACCATCAGCTATAACTTCCTTGTCAAGTGTTATGTCATATATTCTAGTTATTTGACCTTTGTCATTCCATTCTATTTCATAAAAAGGAGTTTTTATACCATTTTTATATAGTTTAAAAGGAATATTAGATATAACCTTTTTCCCTTCATAAAATTCAATATTAGTAAAACTCATTGGTTGAATATTTTCTATATAAACAACAGTTTCTCCGTTTATTACTTGCGATACAAGCTTACTACCCTTTTCATCTAACCAGACTCCATGTCTTTCTCCTTGAATTCTTACTAAATCAGAACGATACCAATTAGAATTATTAAATACTGAATATTTATTGTTTTTTTGTTCAATAATATTTTCAATACTTTCATTTTTTATTTCTTCTGCTATTTTATTTGCCTCTTTATACTCATTGATTGCATCCTCATAAACTTCTCTAATACTTGTTCCCGTTATAATATCATGAAATTGATTTCGTAAAATTATTTTCCATCCATCCAATAATTTCTTTTGTGGATAGTCTTTTAGGTTGTTATCTATCACATTACTAAATATTGAAATTACTTCTGTATCTCTATAAAAAAGTTCTAACTTTCGATTCATCTTTTTTACTAATCCTTGCGTAGTATATGTTCCTCTATGAAATTCTAAATATAATTCACCATCCCATGTATGAACATAACTGTCAGTATTATCTAATCTCTCTTTTAAAGATCTAAAGTACTCATCAGCACGACCTGTTTTCACCTTTGGTAAACCAGGTATTTTGTCCAAGCATCTTCTGGTCTCTAACATTTGACGATTGACACCGCCGCCTCCATCTCCATATCCATATGAAAATATTAAGTTCCTGTTTATATCCTTATCCTGATACTGATTCCAAATTCCTTGAACAGTTGATGGATGAATCACTCCGTTATATGTATGATGAATTACACCAGTCTTATTAAAATCATCAACCCAGTTTATATTAGGAGTAGTAACAAAATGAGCTAAAACTTCAGATCCATCTATACCCCTCCAATAGAAGGTGTCATGAGGAATCCTATTATATTGGTTCCAACTGATTTTTGTAGTTACAAAAACATCAATTCCTGACTTCTTTAAAATTTGTGGTAGTGCCCAGCTATATCCAAATACATCTGGAAGCCATAAGTAACTACAATTTACTCCAAATTCTTCTTTAAAAAAGTTTGTTCCCATTAATATTTGTCTTACTAATGATTCACCCGATGGAATGTTGGTATCTGATTCTAACCACATAGCTCCCCCGGCTTCCCAACGTCCTTCTTTTACCCTTTCTTTTATTTTTTCATAGATTTCAGGATAGTCTTCTTTTATGTACTCATATAACTGCGGTTGACTCTGTAAGAATAAGTATTCTGAATATTGTTCCATCAAACGAAGCACTGTTGAAAACGATCTGGCACACTTTTCTCTCGTGTGTTTTAGTCTCCATAGCCATGCAACATCAATGTGGGTATGTCCTATACATGTAATGGTAATATCACTAGCCTTCTTTTTTCCTTCAATCTCAGTTTGTAAATATTCATTAGCTTCTTTAATACTTTTATATAAACCGTCAACATCATAGCTTGACCAATCGATCATTTGAAATGCTTTATCTAAGGCTTTCAATAAGTCTATTCTTTCAGTCCTACTCTCTTCCAAAATCTTTATAGTATCTAGTAAAGCTCTCGATGTAAAATACAGTTCATCAACATTCTCGTCCATCCAAGACAAGAATGCTGACTGTATAGTATGACGTAGTTTTTTGGGTTCTCCACCACCCTCCAACCCAGACCATAATCTAAAAACTAATTCTAATTTCTTCCCTGCAATTTCATTTGAAAAGAATACCTCTTTATGATTACTATCAACCCCTTGATGAGGCTTACCATTTACATATATAAGAGATTCAAAACCTGAATTAGTACCAGGGCCAGTTTTACCAAAGTCAAATACTCCCACAATTTTCTTTCCTTGCCAATATTGAGGTATCTCAACTTCTGCATATAGCCATAAATATTTATCTCTGCCTTCCCAGCTATCACCTAACTTTAAGATGCCAGTAAATTCTTCTTTAGCTGCAATCGGTGGATTTATTTCGTTAAGATCATCAGAACAACAGAGAAAGAAAGGTATTAAAATTTTTTCTCTATATCTGTATTTATATAACTCTTCAATTCTTCGATTTAGTTTTTCAATAGTCCAAAACATAACTATTACCTCTGTGTTACGATATCAAATAATTTCATTACATCTGACATTTTAGTTTTAGCAACTCCTGTTACTGTATCAGCTCCTCCATAATATACAAGTAGCTCATCATCAATAATAGCCTGTCCACAGCTAAATACTACATTAGGAACACATCCATTAATCTCCCAATCTAACTCAGGTTCTAAAATAGGCTTATCTTGTCTGTATATAACTTTTGAAGGGTCTTCTAAATCTAATAGCATAATACCTAATGAATAACGTCTTTCTTTACTCACACCATGATATATTAAAACCCAACCCTTCTCTGTTTTAAATGGTGGTCCAGCCAATCCTATTTTTAAGCTTTCCCATTCATTTTCTTCTTTAACTTCGGCTAAAATCTTATGATCTGTCCAATTCTTCAAATCGTCTGAATAAGCAATCCAAATATGTGGCGCTCTTCTGTGAATTAAGATATACTTTCCATTTATCTTTTCTGGAAATAAAGAAGCATCTTTGTTAGGTTCATCTAATAACACCCCATATCTTTCCCAGTCAATCAAATTCTTACTTGTAGCCATACATATCCTAAAATCACCATCAAATCTTCCACCAAAGCCTGTATACAGCATATAATATGTGTCATCAATTTTTACAATTCGAGGGTCTTCTACACCTCTTTGTTCCTGACCATCAACAGGTCCTAATATCGGTTTTTCCAATCTGTTAAAATTAATTCCATCTTTGCTGACAGCATATCCAAAATAGTTCATATAGTCAGAACAGATTCTACCATTTGAATTTTTATCAGTAGCTCTGTATATCATATGAACTAATCCGTTATCTTTAATAGCTCCTACATTAAATACTGCCCCTTTTTCCCATTCATGATGCTGCTTTGGCTCTAAAATAGGTTTGTCTGATACTCGTTCTAACTTAAATACCACAACTTTTACTCCTTCCTTAAAAAAGCGTTCTTAATATTTTTTCAAGAGCTTCTAAAGAGTAATACTCCTTACCTAATTGAAAATTCTCTTCTACTGCCTTTTCCCTAAAATTTTTATCAGTTAAATATTTCATTGTTTCAATAGCCGCTTCTTCTAAAATTTTATCTTCAACTTTAACTAATCCATTCTCTAAAGTTTCATATTTATGTCCTAAACTTATATAATTAAATCCCTTATCCTTAATATCAGCTAAGAAAACGCTGTATTCAAAAACTACCATAGGTTTCTTAGCAAATAAACCTTCTAAGAACTGATTGCCCCATCCTTCATAAATACTTGGATAAGTAATGATATCAGCTTTAACATATGCATCCCATAGAGAATAGACTTTTTTTCCATCTTTTATGTGTCTTGAATGGTCAACTAAGTCAGGTCTAATTATAACTTTAATACCTTTCTTGCTAGCATGTTCTTTTAATTTTTCTACATACCCTTCTGACCCTTCGTGCAATCCTACCATTACTAATACATATTCACTATCTTCTTTAAAGACTCTACCATCGTAAAGTGTCTTGCCAATCATCTTTTCTTTGTTTTCAGGTTTATTCAATTCTGCAATTAAATCTATCGCAAGTTCAATAGCTTTCCTATCAACAACACGCGTTGCCTGTAACATGAAAATTTCATTTTCTTTAAGTCCTACAGCTTCTCTAAAATCTTTATTGTACTCGTCTTCCACCCATAATGGAGCATTAAAATCGAATACGTTTGGAACAACTGTAGAATCTAGACCTTTTTTTGCTTTAAGGTCTTTTTTAGCTGGTGTATTAATCACTGCATGCTTCATATTTTCTATTTTAGGAGGAAAGTATTCATCCAATAACCCTTCTACATATTTACAAGTAGGATGAGAATAAAGCTCTCTTTCCCAATAGAAATCATGATGATGATTTACACATTTTACTCCTGTTTTTTCAATTGCTCTTTTAAATGCTAATGCAGTTGATAAACCTCTTCCTAGTGAAAAAATATTATTTGGTACTAATACATCTATCTTATAATCTTTAATAAATTTGATTAGTTTATCTTCAATTTTTTTACTTAAAGCTTCAATTGAATCTTTTAATTCTTCTTCTGATTTATAATCTTTTAATTCAACATAAGCATTTCGTTCTATTTTTAAATCTTCAGGTAATCGTATATGCATTTCTTCAATTATATATGCATCAGCTGTTCCCTCACTACCAGCCAACATATATACTTTATGTTCCATTTTTTCTAATACTTTTTTCCATTTATCCATCTCTAAAGATACTCCATCTGTTTCTCCTACACGATAATGACATAATGCTATATTCATCTGTTTTTCTCCTTTCTTTATTCAAATATCAATTACTACTTAATTCTTTTTTCGGTTTCTGGGTCAAAGAATAAATATTTTCCTTCTGCTATTGATAAATGTAATTTATCTCCTGGTTTTACAACGAATATTTCTGTGGATACAATTTTTGTTACTTTTCCAGAAATCTTAGTAACAATTATTGTATGTGAACCCTGTGGCTCAACAAAATCTACTTTTATACTAAATAAAGCATTTGATTCGTCAGTAATTACAAAATTCTCAGGTCTAACACCTAAAACAACTTTCTTCTCTATATATTTCTCTAATTTCTTGCTAATCTCACCTTTTACAGCCAAACTAAACTGTTCATGTTTAGCTACAATTCCTTCTTCAGTATTATTTATTACAACATCAATAAAATTAGTAGGTGGTGTACCAATAAAGTTAGCAACAAACATAGTTTCACTATCATGATAAACTTCATTAGGAGTTCCTATTTGTTCAATCTCTCCATCTCGCATAATCACTATGCGATCTGCTAAACTCATAGCCTCTGACTGGTCGTGTGTAACAAAAATGGTAGTAGCATTA
The DNA here is from genome assembly GCF_001316435.1 of Caloranaerobacter sp. TR13. Classification (NCBI taxonomy): domain Bacteria; kingdom Bacillati; phylum Bacillota; class Tissierellia; order Tissierellales; family Thermohalobacteraceae; genus Caloranaerobacter; species Caloranaerobacter sp. TR13. The sequence continues at coordinate 85,406 of NZ_JXLL01000002.1, read as the reverse complement.
GTTTTGTTGTGTATTTCCTTTAAATCTGTTCTCATTGATACTCTAAGTTTTGCATCTAAGTTTGATAGAGGCTCGTCCATTAAGAAAAGTTTAGGTTTTACAGCTATAGCTCTTGCCACAGCTACACGTTGACGTTGTCCTCCTGATAATTGCGATGGATATCTGTCTAAATACTGTGTAATATCAGCCATACCAGCAACTTCATAGACTATTTTCTTTATTTCTTCTTTAGGCATTTTTCTAAGTTTTAATGCAAATGCTATATTATCATAAACAGTCATATGCGGCCACACTGCATAGTTTTGAAAAATCATACTTACGTTTCTTTTTCTCGGTGGTAAATAGGTTATATCTTTTCCTTCCATTAAAATTTGTCCATTTGTTACATTTTCTAACCCAGAAATCATTCTCATTGTAGTAGTCTTACCGCATCCTGAAGGTCCTAGTAAAACTAAAAATTCTCCTTTTTCAATTTTTAAGTCTATATCTTTAACGGCAACAACACCTTTTTGATATTCCTTTCTTAAATTAATTAGCTCTAAAAAAGCCATAATAACCCTCCTGTTCTCATTATTAGTACTATACTTTAACTCCACCCCACATTTGGTTAATATATTTTCTAATAAATAATGTAAATACTACTGCTGGAAATGCCATTGTAAGTGCACCTGCAGCTGTAAGATTAATTTTACCTGTTGAACCTATCAAAGCTTTATAAACAACAACTGCAAATGTTGGCTTTGATTGAGTTAAAATCAATGCTGATACTGTATCATTCCATGCACCAATGAAAGCATACATTGAACTAGCTGCTAAACCTGGAAAAGCTAATGGTAGCGTAATTTTAAAGAATGTCTGTAATTTATTTGCTCCAAAAACTTGTGCTGCTTCTTCTAGCTCTATACCTATACCCATAAAAATGCTCGCAGTAATCCAAGCAGTTAATCCTATTGAACCTACTGAATAGACTAAAGAGAGCCCTACAGGTCTATCATAGAAACCATATTTAGCCAGCAAAATAACCATAGGTAAAGCTATAGTTACAGCTGGGAACATTCTAACGAATAATATACCAAACTGTAGTTGTTCTTTACCTTTAAAACTAAATCTAGCAAATGCATAACCTGCCATCCCACCTAGTATAAGAGAAATTAGTATTGTTACTAATGCAGTTTGTATACTTCGAATAAGTGCTGCTTTTGCATTCCCTGTGACTTTAAAGAAAGTCTTATAATTATGCCATAAGCTCTTTCTCATAGTAAAATAAACTTTTTCAACTTTTCCATTATCTAATTGACTTAATATTTCTTTTAATTTTTCTGGAGCTACGTATATAGATAACTCTCTTCTGAAATAAGTACTCATTTTTTCAAATTTGTTAGTATCTAATATTGACTCATATTCTCCTGTACTTGGTTCATATATACTTATTAAATAGCCTTTTTCACTTTTCTGAGCAACAAATTCGCTTTTTAGAGAAGGTAATATAGGTAAAGGAAATTGATAAGCTTCTCTAGATGATAAAAAAGAAAGCGATGTTAAAAAGAATATAGGTGTTAAAATAAAAAATAATATAGTTGCTATTAGTATTAAAAAAGTTGTCTTTTTAATCAATTTTTTAACACTTCTATTATTCGGCATACTTACACCTCTTTACTTTCTGAATTTCTTGATGCTTTCAAATAAATTAATGCAGCACTTGAAACAATAATTGCCACTATAATCGAATTTGTAGATGCTAATTCAAAGCTATTAGGTAATGATGATACCTGATCTCCATAATATACAACACGTTCCATTAGTGTTGGTACTCTGTTAAATCCATAAATCATAACAACAATCAACCAAATTTGTATAGCTGATATTAATCTTAATACAACAGCTGTTACAATAGTCGGTTTTAATATTGGAAGTGTAATCTTTCTTAAAACTGTAAATGCATTACCACCAAATACATATCCAGCTTCCTTCATTTCTTTAGGGAAATTTTGTAGTCCTGCTAATAAAATAATCATAATAGATGGTATTACCTGCCAAGCATCTATTAAAATTATTAATAATAATCTCTTCCATCCTTCAGCAGTCATAAAATATATTTTTCCACTTTCAGTAATCAGTCCTAAGTGTATTAGTAAACTATTGACCCATCCATTTGTTGTTAAACCAGTCTGCCATATTGCACCAACAGCAACTGGTGGTAAAGCCATAGGAATCATAGCAATAAACAATAGTACCCCTGAGCCTTTAAATTTCCTGTTAATTAGTAAAGCTAGCATTAAAGCTACTACAAACTCTAATGTTACAGAAACACCAGCTATTACAGCTGTATTTATAAAGCCCTCTCTGAATAATGGATCTGATAGTGCTAATTGATAATTCTGAAGAGTTAATCCACCGTCCACTCCAGTAAAACTTCTTATTAATGAAGTTAAAACAGGCCTTAGCCAAAATAATATATAATACAGCATCGATGGAACAACTAAAATATATGGCAACCATTTGTTCAAGCTTTTATTACTGCTTTGTAAATTTTCCATCATTTCACCCCTTTACAAAAATGCACATTGGATGCTAAACATCCAATGTGCACTTTATAAAATTTTTATTTTTTCAATGCTTCTAATTGAGCTTGTTTAGCATCTAGGTATTCTTTAGTTATCTTCTTATCTCCATTTATAGCTTCAACAAAGATATCGTCGAATATTTGTTTAACTGCTCCCCAATCTGTATATTCATGAGCAGGTACTCCTGAAGGAATTCCTTTTTCAAGAACCATTAAAGCCTTCTTAATTACTTCATCTTCTGCTCCATTACCCAATTGATCAATAGCTTCTTTAACAGGTGGTATAAATCCTCCAGTTCCTAGAGCTATCTTAGTTTGAATGTCTGGTCTAGTTAAATACTCAAGGAATTTAACTGCCTCTTCATAATTCTTTGAACCTTTAACTATAGCGTATCCGCTAACACCTGCAACAGTACCGATTCCCTTAGGTCCTGATGGTGCTGGAGCTACTATATACTTAGTTTCGTTAGAAGCATAAACAGTACCTACACGAGCATTGTGGAATACACATAACCAACCTTCTTCACGCTTCATTGGATCAACACTTGATTCTACATTAGCAACTGTTGGTATAAATCCTTTTGCATCCCCAATTTTCTCCCATACTTTCCATGCTTTCATAGCTTCAGGAGAATTTATGTCTGGGAACCCAGCTCCATAAGATAATGCTGATGCACCAAACATATAAATCCATGATTTTTGTGGAATACCTGTGATAACTACTTTTCCTTCACCTTCACCTTTAGCTATATTTACAGCCCACTTAGCATAATCTTCCCAAGTTAAGTTGTCAATATCTACACCTTCTGGTTTATACTTTAAAGCCTTCTTATTGATAAGTGTTAAGTATACATCTGCACCTACTGGTAAGAAATATTGCTTACCATCTTTATGTGTTGAGCTTTTGAATGTTTCAAAGAATGTACGGTCTTTCCATGATTTTACTACATCTGTTAAGTCCATAACATAACCTGCTCTTGTCCAATCTGGCATTTTACCACTGTGAGCAGTTATGATATCTGTAGTTATATTTCCAGATTCTTGCTGAACTTTAATTGCATCAAAAATTTCATCATCTGTAGCAATTGAAAACTCAATATCAATGTTATTAGCTTCTTCGTAAGGTTTAATAATTTCATTAATAATGAATTCCTTTTCCTCTGGTGCAGACCATAATCTTGATGTAAAAACTAATTTTTTCTTTTGCGTTGTAGCAGTTTCTTTAGTAGTACATCCTGCTAAAGCTGTAGCAATTAATAGTACTACAAGCATTAATGAAATAACTTTTTTCATGACTTTTCCCCCTTCTTAAAATTTTAAATGTACATTTATATATATTTCGACTCCCAACCCGGGAAGCCAAACAATATAAATCAAGGGAATAAACAACTCAAAGTGAAAAATATTTATGTCGTTCGTTGTCATTTGTGCTTAAAAAAACTTTTTAAGTTGATTCGCGAATTATTAGTTTAGGTTCTATTAAAACCCTTTTTGTTATCTTTGCTTTATTGTTCATTAATTCCATCAAAATACTTACTGAATAGTATCCAAATTCCTTCTTTGGCTGGTCAATAGTAGTTAATGATGGATAAATATATTCGCACAAAGGTATATTATCTATGCCTAAAACTGCTATATCTTTAGGTATTGATAAATTACTTTCTTTAATAGCCCTATAAACTCCTATTGCTCTTTCATCTCCAGATACAAAAAATGCATCTGGTTTATTTGTTCGGATAATCTCTTTAGCATATTCGTAAGCATTTTGAATACTTGAAACATCAAAGATAATATTAAATTCAACATCACTATAGTTACTACATATTTCTTTGAAACCATTAGTTCTCTCATTGTTAACAATAAAATCTCTACTTCCAAGCATGAAACATATCTTTTTATACCCATTCTCTATTAGGTACTTACCGCCTATGTAACCAGCCTTATAGTTATTCAAATCTACATAGCTTGTATCATCGTAATTTATGTCTTTTCCCACGATTACAAACGGGATATCGTTTTCTCTTAAATAATTAATTCTGATATCGTTTTCCATGTTGTCAAAAATTATAGCTCCATCTGCCATGCCACTTCTCAAAAGATAAAATCCATCTGTATCATCGTCTAAGCAGCCTTCACCAGAAGATGGTGAAATAACTATCTTGTAACCTTTCTCTTTGGAGTACTTAATAATTTCCTGTACGATTTCGTTATGCCATATACTCCAATATCCTCCACTGTGTTTATCAATAAAGACTATTATAGTATTAGTCTGTTTTTTCCTTAATCCTTTTGCAAGAATATTCACCTGATACCCCTGCTCTTTTATAATCTTTAATACTTTTTGCCTAGTTTCTTCTTTTACTTCATTGCTGTTATTTATTACTCTTGATACTGTTTTTATAGATACTCCAGCTAATTTAGCAATATCAGCCATAGTTACATTTCTCATAGTCATCCCTCTTTTATGACAACGTTATCAATTGTAATTATAATCTATTTTTTCTGAAAATTCAAGAGGTTTTAAATATTTTCTTTCAGTAAGTAAAAAAAACAATATAGCTATAATAAAATTAAAATCTCTTAAAGTAGACTTTAAAAATTACATATCTACCCTAAGAGATTTTTAGTTGATTTATTAACTATTTGTAATCATAAATTATATTTCAAAATTAAATGTGTAAACCTTTCTAATCTTTTTCCTCACTTCCCATGTACACTTTAATCCTTTTGGAAAAGAAACTAACATATTATCTGTTATATGCACAGTTTGTTCTGGAGTAGTTACAATGACATCTCCTTCAAAAACGTAAGCAGTCTCCTGCTCATCATATTCCCAATCAAAAGTGCTAGGTTCACATTCCCAATGACTCCATGAATCAATACCTAACTTTTTAGCTTCTTCAAGACTAATTTTTTTAATTTTAATTGGTTCCATATTATAAACCTCCTGACTATTTATTTGAATGTCTTTTCAAAAACTTAGGCACCAATTCCTCTGCCCCCTCATTTATTATTTCTACTTTTATCCCTGCATTTTGGCTCTGAAACCTAAATCATTTAAACTCTTTCTTGCCTCTTAACATTTCTAGATTTAAGCATAATTTCCTTTATCTAAAAATGTCGATATTTGTCTTTCATTGATAAAAAACTTCGAGCTTCATGCCCGAAGTTTTCGATTTACATCCTATTCAGTTACATTTACACTAATCGTAATCTCTATATCTCTAATCAAATCTTCAACTATCAACTCCTGATATCCAGCGTATCTATTTTCTTTTACAACCTCACTCAATCGAATTAAATCTTCATTTTTTATATTACCTAGCTTCTTTAATCTAGTATCATCAATTATTTCGCGCGATATTGATTTAAAATAATCTTTTTTATCATATCGCCAGAGGATTAAATTATCTCCATACCTCTTTTTTAATTTATCTGCAATCACTATACCTTCTGGATCAAAATCTCCCGAATAGTATATTTTGACCCCTTCTTTAACTAGCATATCTAATAAAATTAAAGAGGCTAATTTTACTTGACCATAGGTGCACATAAGTGGTGGCTTAATTTCTAAAGTTCTATAAAGAACTTCACTAAAAACAGTTGGATTTTCAAATATAAATATCCTACCAGTAGGACTAATTATTCTCTCTAATTTACTTAAATTCCATAGTGATACATGCATAGGTTCAGAAGTTTCATAAAAATCTTTCCAACCTGCTGAAATCATATCATCTCTATAAGCCAATAGTCCGCTGCATACCGTAAAATTAGATATTTCATCTTTTATTAAACCTACTTCATAATAATATTCGGTTCTTTCTTCTGCACTTTTGGGATAATCTCTACATAATAAATAACTAATACCATACATTAAAAGTTTTCCTGCTTCTGTTTTTTCATCAAAAGCATGAGGATTCTTTGTAACTCTTGAGGCAAATATAGCCAATCTTTCTTTTATTTTAGATTTTAAAAACGGTAAGCTATTTAAACCTCTCATAGTTATTATTAAATCTTCTTTTAAGGACTGTTTATCTTCATCGTATCTTTTCGTAATTACTCTATATGCATTACCTTTAGATTCAAAAACATATTTTAACCAAGTATACGATTTAGTATCAATAAATTCTTTAACTATTTCTTCAAAATATCTTTCTCTTTCTAGTTTATATTTTTCCTTTTCGTCTTTTTTACTTATTATAGCACTGCCAAAATATTCTGCTAATACATCTTCCAGTTTTACTCCTTTAAACCTTGAATTGTCCAATGCAGTTTGAAACTTCTCTATCTTTATTCTAGCATCAGTTTTATCATAAAAGCCTATCCCTAAAAAACCTGATAAAGCATCTTTTTCTTCTTTAGTTAGATTATTTAAAATTATCGTTCCACCAATTTTCCCTAATGACCTGTATTTATCTTTTATTTTTAAAAAAACTCTTTCAAATCCTTTATTCTCTTTAAAATATTTTGCTGCTTGGATTGCTAATTTACTCATTATTACACACCCACATTTTCTATTAAAGTTCTAACTTTCCCATTCCATTTATATCTAAGAACTGCTACTTCTTTTGCATTATTAGGTCTTAGAAGTTCGCATATAGACAGCGATTTAACAGTATCGTAATCTCCCCAAAGAATCTGTGAGTTTATTATAAAATTCAATTCTAATTCACTTAATAATTTAAACATATCTCTTATGTTGTTCTCATCTACTCCAGCAAATGCTTCGTCTAATGATATTATCCTAGGGCAATCTTTTCTGGCCCCCTCATATTTAGCATATACTGCTGAAAATAATGGTACATACATAGCCATAGCTTTTTCTCCACCACTAAACTTATAAAAGGCATTATTTGTAAGCTCTCTACTTTTTTCATTCGTCCTCTTAAAGTACAGTCTAAACTCAAACCATTTACGATAATCTAAAACTTCTTTCATTATTTGATGAAATGTCTGTCTTGTTCCCGTTTCAAAAGCAGTTCTTCTAGCCTCTTCAATCTTAGACCTAAAATGAGCAGATAGCTCATTTATCTCTCCCTCAGTAAGTAAATTCCCATCTTTCATCAACAGTTCAACTAATCTACTTGTATCTAATTGGTCTTCAGTCTCTTTAGCTTTACTCTTCCATTTAAGATTAAAAGATAATCCACTAGAAGTATTCATACCTTCCATAAGTCTATTCATCTTTTCAACCCAAGACTTACTATGATAAATCTTGGCTCTTATCTTTTTGCTTATACTTTTTGTTAATATATCTTCAAAAATTTTTCTGTCACTTTCTCTAAGCAAGCTCTTGTTTTCATCAATTCCCTCTTGTATATAATCTAATAATTGATAAAATCCGATATATTTTCCTCTAATCTTTGCCTTAACCACATATCTTTTTTGTCTTAAAACAATTTCTGAAACATCTGGGTCATCTATTTCTTTATTAAAGATAATCTCAATTTTTGGTGAGTATTCAGTTAGATACTGTCTTATTTCATAGAACTTATTATGCAGATTGTTTAAATAATCTTCTCTATTTTTATTTTTGTCTTCAAAATATTTCAATTCGTTATAAACGCTCTTTGCTAATTTGTAAATATCTCCTATATCATCTGTAAAAACTAACCCTAGCAAATATTCTTCTCTAAAACCGGTCTCAAAAATGTTATTTATCTTCTTTTGAAGTTCTATATCTTTATTTATCTCATCTAACTTCTGAATAGTCTGCTCTAATTTAGTTTCGGCTCTAGCTCTTATTCCTGTAAGTTCTTTAATTCTATTTGGTATCTTTCTTAAAAGTTCAATACACTCATTTATTTCTCTTTCTATTTCTTTATAATTCGTCAATTCTAACTGTTCTTTATAGTTTTTTAATCTGTCTTCACTTTCTTTAATTTTTCTATCTATGTTATTAAGGTCATATCTTAAATTATCTATATCTATGTCTATTTCTTCTTTACTCTCAATAATATTACTTCTTGTTATCAATGTTTGTAAAAGCTTTAAATGTTTTCTCTCTAATTCGTTTAATAAATCTATATATTCTCTTATACATTCTTCTGCATTCTCATATGCCTCTAGATTTACTAGTAGATTAATATTTAGTGTAAGCTTGTGTATATTTTGCTTTATTATATTTAATTCCTGATAAGTATTGTCTAATATTTCCTGTTTCTTATCTAACTCCTTTGATATGTTTTCAAAATTTAAAGTCTCTTCTCTCACAGTTTGCAATGCAGTTTCTAAATCTTTTTTATTTGGAAAATTATTGAATTCATCTTCTAAATTTTTAAGTTTATGATTTATTATCTCTATTTTTTTATCTATTTCTTTGATTTTGCACTCAATTTCTTGTTTTTCGATTGTCAATCGTTCTAATGTTTCTTTTCTAAATCGCTTTCTTGCAGTTGAGCCAATATATTTTGCCCTGTATTTATTTGTAACTTTTCCTCTTATTATTCCTATTCCATATTCTCCATTATCTCTTATATATGTGCCTTCATCAGTATAGTCCATTAAAATACTCTTTACAGCATTATCTACATCTTCTATTGTAATCCCATCAATATCAATCTTTTCAATGTGCAGCTTGCTAGACAACTCATAAGTAAGATACTTGGGCGATGGAAAAATATATTTATCGGCCATATCTTCATCCATTTCAAGAACCTTATCTCTATATCTAGATGGAATTATCAGTGCATCCAATATCCCCATTTCTAATAGCGTTTCTTCTAATCTTCCTCTTTCTTCTTCTGTAAGCTCTTCTCTAAAATCTACAGCCATATAAAAAGGAATGAATGGTATTTTATTCTTTCTCAACCTTTCTCTATTTAACAGTACTTTTTCCTCTCTTATTGGCTCTGGGTCTCTTTTTTCTTCCCATTCTTTTATTTCTTTTGACTTTTCTTCGTATTCTTTAATGTATTTATTCTTGATTAAACTTAAATCCTGTTTTTCTTCTTTTAATAAATCTTCGACTGTATTATACTCTTTTCTAACTAAAGCCAAAATGTCATCAAAGCTAGTTTTATCTCCATAGGTATTAACAGCTTGAGAAATATTGCTTAATGCATTATTATCTATTTTAAAAATACTATTATTTTTCTCCCAATTATAAATATGTTCTATAAACTCTTCCTTGGTTTCTGAAAACAATAAATTTGCACTTTCTAATCTCTTTTCTACTTCTTTTTTGTTTCCTTTTGTCTTCTCAAAATCTTCAAAAGCTTTTTCATAAGCCTCTCGCTTAACTTTTTCCTTTTCTAACTCTCTTTTTATTTTTATTACTTTATCCCTATAAGCTTTAACCTGGTCTTTTACATAATTAAATTTGTATTCACATCTTATATCTTTTAATAATTCTTGTTTCATATAATACTGTTCATCAAATTTCATTTCATCGGCTAATGAGTCTAACTCTTCGATATCTTCACGTATTTTATTAATACTATATGCTTCATCTTCTTCTAATTTTTTAATTTTCACATAAAGTTCTCTTTCTCTATCTTTCTTCCTTTCAAGTTCATCGGCTTTTTTGTCTCTTTCCTTCTTAAGATCGATCAATTCTCTTTCTAAAAAAACTATTTTCTCTTTTAGTCCAAAACTGTCATGCTTTCTTAATTCTTCTTCCTTTAACTTCAAATTATTTTGTTGTATCTCAAGTTCCTTGATATTTTCAGTAGCATTTAAAATTTCTTCTTCATAATGGTTCTTTTTCTCTTCTAGTTTACTCTTTTCTTTTATTAGACCTTTCAATTCATCATAAGAATTGACATAATCCCTTGCCTTTTCAAACAGCACAAAGCTGTTATATATTTCATACACTTTCTTAAGCTTCTTTGCCTCTCTACTAGATAGTTCTAGTTGTTCTAACTTGTTTTTTATGTTATCCATATTCTCTATTGCTTCAGACATTGGTCTTAAATCATCTTCGGAAAGTGGCTGTAGAGAATTATTAAGTATTTCATATATTACTGTAGGTTTAAATTCTTTTGAAAGCTTAGGTGTTCTAAGCTGAATAAGTAATTTTATAAGTTCATCATAATCTTCTAGTTCATCAAAACCAAACAAATATTTATTAACCATAGCCATATAATCTTTTTGTCTAGTTTTTACTTCGCCACCATCACCTATCCTATTTTCTAGTTCTTTTTTGCTAAGTGGAACCTTCTGATCAATCTTCTTATATAGAAAGAAGTCTTTTCCGATTCTTCTACCATCAGTAATAACAAATCCCCAAAAATCTAGGCTCTTTCCCTTTTTAGCCTTTAACCCCATACCTATAGTTAAGTAGTTCTCTGTCTTTTCTTTCTTAAATTCCATGTATATATAACTTATATTCTCATCTTTTCCTAAATCTTCATCACCTAATACATAATTTTCTAGTTTTCTAGCTCTTGAACCAAATGGATCTAATCTATCTGGACTTTTATTTCCGTCTAGTAAAAGTGGTATAAAACTCTGCATTGTTACTGATTTACCTGAACCATTAGCACCTCTTAATAAGAGCTTTCCATCAGAAAAATCAAACTTCTCATCATCGTAGTACCAAAAATTTATTAGTCCAGCTCTGCTTATTATCCACCTATTATTATCCAACTAAATCATTTCCTTTCTCTTTATTGTTAAAATCTTTAGGATAATCCCCGACAATTTTGCCAACTAAAGGTAATATAATTATCTCATTGCTATCATTATCTTCCATTAACATACTAAAATCCTTCATGTAGCTTATAACCTCTTTAGATAACTTTTCTAACTTCATCTCTCTATATTCCTTACTCCATCCCATGCTATATCTCTGTTTTGCTTCTTTAATAAGATCGTCAAATGTAGTTTTAAGTATGATTATAATGTCCTCAGTATTTTTTGAAAGTTCTCCTTTTTTCACCTTAGCCACTATAATTTTATTCACCTGCAAGACTATATCACTAATTGCTTTACTTTCAGGAAATGAATTCTTATATCTCTTTTCTTCATCTAATACTAAAAATGTACCATTTTTATGAACATGTAAATCCATTTTCAGGTATTTTTCTAAATCAAATTGTATCATATTTCTATAATTCTTAATATACAGATAATCTTGATCATCTTCTCCATCTCTGTATACGGCAGGAGACATTATTATCCTTCTATATACTCTATTTCTTCTTATCCGTCCTCTATCGGTATCCATATCTAACCATTCGTCTTTTTCTAAATCTTCTAATGTACTATACTTTAGTATGTTGCCTGAAAAGTTTCTCATAAAATATTTAGAATTTCCTGTATTTTCATATAGTACTTCTGCTAATTCATCATTATAAAATCTTTCTTCATTCCCATCATTAACTTTTATAATTCCAATATCTATAGCAAATTTCAATACTTTAATCAAATGTCTTCTATGCGAATATAATGTCCATTCTATTTTCTCATCACCTGGAAAAGCTCCTTGAATAAATTCTGTAAGCTGTGAAAGTAAAAACTGCTCTTCTTTTTCCTTATCTTCTAAAAACATTAATAGCAAACATAAGAAAGTATACTCTAGGCTATTATCAAATGTGCTTATTCCCATCCAAGGCTCTGCTTTCCCAGGGAGTTTTTCTAACTTTATTAAATCTGAAGTCATTATTATTTGATAACCTAATTTTTCCGATATAAAATTTCTGAATTTCGGAATAGAATCTCTAATTCTATAATATTTATCTTTGTCTTTATCTTTAAGTATCCAATATTCATCTAATAATTCTCTTAACTCATCCATATATCATTCTCCTATTCAAACTTTAAAATATAAGACGGCATTTCAAGCTGCCCATCTTCACAATTTAAAATACACCGTTCATTACTTTTTGGTTTTATTATTTTAAATATTCGTCCGTCTTCTGTTTTTGCCTTTCCATTCGGGGAACTGTTTGCCCTAGATATCCATTTTAAAATGGTTGTCCTAACATAAGGCTCTATTTTAGGAAGTTTAGATATATCTATCTGGTCGTTAATTATATATCCTTCCATTATTTTTCTTTCTTGATTTCGCTTTTCTATAGCTTCCTTTAGTATTTTCTTCTTTTTGTCTGTATTATCTTTAATCGGCGTCCTATCTCTCTTTTCTCTGTAAGTTCTAACCCTAGGTTTTATTATAACTTCGTATGGCTTTTCATCATATACTCCACTATTTATGCTTTCTGTTTCTCTATGCATATCTATTCTTATATGTTTTGTATAAGGTATTCCAAAAGCATATGCTGATATCATATGAGCTGTATCTATATCTTTAGCTTGTAGGAAAATGTTACAAAGTTTTTTATATTCTTCTTTTCTGTTTGCAGCTGTATTCCTATTTTCTACTATCTGAAATGCATATCTTGTTATTTTTCTTATTATTTGATTTGTAATATCAAACAACTTTGAAGCTTCACTTTCTTGAAAATTATTCCCTAAAAACCATTCCGTGATACTTGTCCATCTACCTAAAACATTCTCCTTAATATCCTTTTCTGCCACTTCTGTATCTAATCTAGGAATTGATTTGCTATACTCAATAATTTTATCAAGCACTATTTTTTCTGTAATCTCATCTATATCTTTAATTATAGATTCTATTGCATAAGAATTTTGCTGTAATCCTTTTACAAAATCTCTTAAATATTCAATAAATTTATCTTTGAAAACTAAAAATTGCTGAGTCTTCATCATCTCTTCTGCTTTGACACTGTTTAAATGTCTGATATAATCTTGATAATTCTGATTTAGTCTCTTAAAATCCTCGTTTAGCGACATCCACCAACTTCCAACTTCTTTTATGCCTTTATCTTTCATATCTTTAAATTTTTCTAACTCTTTTTTAAAACGTTCTAGTAGCGAAGGCTCTAATGAAGCACCTTCAACTTTCAAGTTTTCAAGTTTTAATATCATTCTTTCGATTTCAACTGTATAGTCTGTTATTTGATATCTAAATTGTTTATTTTTAAATTCTTCTATTGTAGAAGCTTTTGATGTATCTTGAACAGCATTTAAGTTTTTCCACTCAACTAAAACATCTAAGTCCTGCCTGCACTGCTCTATTGTATAATCCTTAAATACAACATGCTTCTTCAATTCTTCAAATACTTCTTCTTTATATATCCAATATTTCATTTTTTGTGCTTGTAAATAAAAATATCTGATTATTGCTCTATATCTCCAAGCATTTTCAACTGTTAAATATTTTGTTTCTGTCACTTGTTTTAACAGCTTTTCGTTTATTTCCATAACTTCACCTTTTCTATTTATATTCTAGAAATATAGCAATTTTTTCTATGATTATTATATAATTATTGCTAATTTTATACAATCTAAACATAAAAAAGCTGGCAAAATAACTGCCAGCCAATTCTATAAATAATATTTTAACCTGCTAATTTTTTCTTAATCTTAAAAATATCTTGTTCGTTTTCAAACTCTTTATGTTTTATAAATTCAATATCATCAGTAATTTTATCTAATTTACCATTAACCTCAATATGTCTTTGTGCGTTCTTTGCTTCTAAATCATCAAGCTTATTCGATACTTCATCTAATTTTGTCTCAAGTCTTACTTGTCCTTGCTTTAATTCGCTTATATCTTCCTGCATCTTAACTTGGTTTTCTTTTAAGCTGCTTATATCTTCTTGCATTTTGCTTATATCTTCTTGTATTCTAACTTGATTCTCTTTTAAACTACTTATATCTTCTTGCATCTTAGCTTGATTCTCTTTTAAACTACTAATGTCAGATTTTAAATCTTTTAATTCACCTAATATCTGTTTTAATAATTCATTCACCATAACCCCGACCTTTCTCTATTCTCAATTTTTTAAAAACAATTCTGAAAGGGTTTCTTGTTGTTATATTTATAATATACCAATTAAAAATTTAAAGCAATAACATTTATACTAAAAAACTAAATACTACTTTTCTCTACTTGCTTTACTCCTAGTCTTTTATTCATATATTTCATTACCATCAATACTAACACGAGCATTATTCCTGCTAATATTAAATGTGTAGTAAATATATCTGTCGAATCCTTCAATATACCCATTAATGGCAAGGTTACGGCTACAGCAATATTGGTTACTAAACTTTGAAAAGAAAGTATTGTAGCTCTTTTATCTGACGGTATATGCTTGTTTAAATATTTAGTTGTAACTGGTCTGTAAAGTCCTCTAGCCATTTGCTGCAGCAATATTGCTAATACACCTATCCATACTCTTATAACTCCTAGTAAAGCAAATGATATTATTATCAAAAATGCCATAAATGATAAAGTTCTAGGTTTAGTTTTTTCCATTATTAAGTGACATCTTTTAGAAGTTATTGCAGCAACAATATTGAAAATAAAAAATATTATACCAAAGTACTCAACAGGTATTTTAACACTCTCCATATAGGGTTGAAAATACCAAAACCCAGCTCTATAAAATATAAAGAAAATCATTGAAAATAGCATTATTGCTTTAATTTTCTCATGTCTTACAATATATATTCCACTCTCTTTAATCTGTTTTAAATAATTACTGCCATATCTACCCTTTTTCTCTTCTATTGAAGGCTCGATAAAATTCAAAGTAATAATTACAGTTATAAACATAAACCCAATAGAAATATAGAACGGTAAAAAGATATTCACTTTATATACAAATCCTGCAATAATAGAACCTAAAGCTTGAGCATATAGAGCTAATGACCTTGCATAACCTTCTATACTCTGAAATTCTCTTTCTCTTCCTATAGATTTTAATGAATCATATATCAAAGCAGTATCTGCTCCAGATTTCAAAGTAGCCCCTAAACTAAAGGTTATTTCAGCTAGCATAAAAGCTGGGAATTTAGTTCCTAAGATATATATTAAAAGGCTAGTTGCCCATAATATTGCTCCTATAAGCATACTAACCTTTCTTCCAAATTTATCTGCAAAAGCTCCTGTAGGAACTTCAAACACGACTACTGAAATAGCAGCTATAGACTGTAACAGCATAATTTCTGTAAAAGACAACCCTTTTGCAATAAAAAATAATACTATTATAGGTCCTAATATTAAAAGGTCTGCAAATATAGAGTATATGTAGTATGTCTTTATGTTTCTTGTTATACCCATTCCCCCACCCCCATATAAATGTAAAGTATTAGAAAAACCCTTTCTGGTTATTAAGTCAGTATGTTATCACAAAAATATATTTTTGTAAATATTAAATTTTTTTCAACATAAAAAAGCTACTGAATAAACAGTAGCTTTACATCGGCAGTTTTTCATTTAAGAAAAATACTGATAAAGTCCCAGGTCCTGAATGCGCACCAATAGCACATCCAACTATATTTACAATAAACTCTTTACATCCAAATTTTTCTCTAATCATATCTTCAAGTTTTTTAGCTCCTTCTAAATCATCACCATGATTTATACCTATAACTTGGTTAGATAAATCTACGCCTCTTTCTTCCATTATTTCAATCATTCTTTTAAATACTTTTTTTCTACCTCTAACCTTTTCAATAGGAACTAATTTCCCATCTTCTACGTCCAAAATAGGTTTAATATTTAGTAAACTACCTACAAATGCAGCTGTACGGCTTACTCTACCACCTCTATATAAATACTCCAAATCGTCTACAGTAAAAATATGTTCCATATGCTGTGAATAAAAATTAATTGCGTTAACTATTTCTTCTTTTGACTTTCCTTCCTTAGCCATTTGTGCAGCTTTATATACAACTAAACCAAAACCTACAGAAGCACATTTCGTATCGATTATTTCTAAATCAAAATCTGGATATTCGTCGAGCACTTCATTTTTTGCCATTAAAGCCGATTGATATGTACCAGATAATCCAGATGAAAAAGCAATATAAATTACACTTTCACTTTTCTTTGCATACTCTAAGAAAACTTTTTTAAAAGTAGCGGGAGGAATTTGTGCCGTCTTATAGACTTTACCATTTCTCATATTATTATATAAATCCACTGGATTAAGTGTTTCACCATCTAAATATTCTTTATCTTCTAAATAAACCAATATAGGTACTACACGAATATTATATTCATCTATGATATTTTTAGGTAAATCACATGCACTATCAGTAATTATCCTAACTGTCATTTAACCACCCCTTATATTTTTAGTTTTATTATATTATATACTTTTTAAACTTTAAAGTAATTTATTAATTGTAATTAATTATATTCAAATATAATAGATTTAACATAGAAAAAAACAGAAGGAAAAACCTTCTGTCAAATATTACACTACCTTCTTCTTATCCAAAAACTTAAACTGTGACATAAATAAATTGTAATAAATTCCTTTCATTTCCATAAGCTCATTATGATTACCCATTTCTTTAATCTTGCCATCATCAATAACAAATATACGGTCTGCTTTTTGCACAGTTGAAAGGCGATGGGCTATGACAAAAGATGTTCTACCTTTTAAAAGCCTTTCTATCCCTTTTTGAACCAGCCTTTCTGTGTGAGTATCAATACTAGATGTTGCCTCATCTAAAATTAAAATTCTCGGATCTGCAAGTAATGCACGTGCAAATGCTATTAGTTGTCTTTGCCCTACAGATAATCTTGTTCCTCTTTCATTAATATCCGTATCATACCCTTTTGGCAATTTCATAATAAAATCGTGAGCATACGCAGCTTTAGCTGCCTTAATTATTTCTTCATCAGTTGCATTAAGTTTACCATACCTTATATTTTCCTTTATTGTACCTGAAAATAGGAACGTATCCTGAAGCATAATACCCATCTGACTTCTTAAGGTTTCTAATTTGACATCTGAAACATTGTGTCCATCTATTAAAACTTCTCCACTATCTACATCATAAAATCTTGCTATTAAGTTTACTATTGTTGTCTTACCAGCTCCAGTTGGACCTACCAATGCTATTGTTTCTCCAGCCTTAACACTAAAATTTATATCCTTTAAAACAACATCACTTTCATCATAGCTAAAATGAACATGTTTAAATACAACATTCCCTTTTATTTTAGGCATAGTCTTAGCACCTTTTTTGTCTTCTATATCAGGCTTTATATCCATTATTTCGAATATTCTCTCTGCTGCTGCCATATTTGTAATTAAGTTATTATAAAAATTGCTTAAATTCATTATCGGTCGCCAGAACATTGATATATAACTTGTGAAAGCAACTAAAAGCCCTACACTAATCTCTCCAGTATTTAATAATTTTACTCCGTACCAAAATACTATTACTGAACCTATTCCCCATGAAATCTCAACTGATGGCCAAAATAAATCACTTGATCTTACTGCCTTGACAAATGCCATCCTAAGTTCTGTCAGTATCTCATTAAATCCTCTACTAGTCTTATCTTCAACAGCAAAACTCTGTATAACTCTAATACCAGAGAATTTTTCATGAATATACCCTTTCATATTGGAGTTCTTTTTCCTAAACAACTGCCATCTCTTCCTACAAGTAACCTCTATCAAAAACATAGACACTAATAACAACGGTAGTGTTACAAGAGATACTAAAGCTAGTTTTAAATTCATAGAAATCATTATTACTACAACAGCTATTAAAGTAACTAAATCCGGAATTAGATTTGTAACGCTACTCGTAAATAAATTGTTTAAAGAGTTCACATCCCCAATAATCCTAGCAATAATCTTTCCATTTGGTCGACTATCAAAAAACTCAAATGATAGTTTTTGTATATGCTCATATAGCTGATATCTTATAGTAACTAATATATTATTAGTTACCCTAGCCATTTTCTTAATTCTCCATCTAGAACAAATCATAGAAACTATATTAACTAGAATCATTAATCCTCCCAATACGAAAAGCCCTTTTATATCCTTATCTACTATATATTTATCTATACCTAATCTAAGAAAATATGGATTAATAAGATTGACTCCAATAACAGCTCCCATTAAAACAAGCACTTGAAAAACTTGAATTTTATATGGCTTTAAATATGAATATAATCTTTTAATAATATCTATCTTTACAATTTCTTTAAGCTTTTCATCTTGTCTTACTGTATTTTTAGCCATTATATCACCTCCTGCGTCTCTGTATAAAGACCCTTTGTCTGTTCAAAATATGTGTCATAATATTTTCCCTTTTTCTTTAGAAGCTCCTCATGTGTGCCTCTTTCAATAATCTCTCCGTTTTCCAATATAATTATTTCATCAGCATCTTTTACTGCTGAAATCCTATGAGCAATTATAAATTTAGTCAATTTTTTTCTATTTTCTATAGCTCTTTCAATTTTATATTCTGTTTCCATATCTAAAGCCGAAGTTGCATCATCTAATATCAAAATCTTTGATTCTTTGGCCAATGCTCTTGCTATAGAAATTCTCTGTTTTTGTCCTCCAGATAAGCCAACACCACGTTCACCTATTATCGTATTAAATCCATCTTTCATTTCCATAACAAACTCATATATTTGTGCATCTCTTGATGCCCTGACTATATCTACATTTTCGGTATCTTTTATTCCAAATTTTATATTTTCTTCAATAGTATCTGAAAATAAGAATACATCCTGCATTACTACTGATATTTGATTTCGTAAAAAGTTAAGATCAATATTTTTTATATCTACACCATCTAATAGTATTCTTCCTTCAGTGCAATCATAAAATCTTGGTATTAAATTAACTAATGAACTTTTTCCTGCGCCTGTAGTACCCATTATCGCAATTGTACTACCTGGTTTTGCATCAAGATTTATATTTTTTAGAACCTTTATTCCATCATATTCTAAAGATACATTTTCAAATTTAATGTGTCCTTTGACAGATTCTAGTACTATAGGATTTTCAATATTTTTAATGGTAGGCTCCTCTTTAAATATTTTATCAAGCTTCTTCAAAGAAGCATTGCATTGTCCAAGTATATTAGTAAGCCATCCTAGCATTCTCATAGGCCAAATAAGCATAAATACATAAAAATTTGCCGCTACTAATGTTCCTATTGAAATATCTTCTTTAATTACTAGTAGACCTCCAACTGTTATTATTAAAACACTTGTCGCATTTGATAAAAACTCTATAACAGGATGATATTTAGACCAGATATCAGCCTGTTTCACGTTTAATTTGTAATTTTCTTTATTTTGACTTAAAAACTTTTCAATCTCATGTTTTTCTCTAGCAAATGCTCTAACTAATCTTACTCCCGCTACATTCTCCTGAGCCGTTGTATTCAATAAAGCACCTTGATCACTTATCTTTTCATATACTTCACCTATCTGTTTTTCTAGTGTTACAGCAAGATATGCTATTAATGGCATTGTAGCAAGGCTTAATAAAGCTATTTTCCAGTTTAATGTAAATAACATCACTGTAGCCACTATAAAGTAAATAATTTGTTCAACAAATAGCATGATACCAAAACCTAAAGCCTGCCACACATTGTCTACATCTTCAGAAAGTCTTGCTAAAATTTCACCTGTATTCATACCATCAAAATATGAAAATGATAAAGTTTGTATATGGTCAAATAAATCTTTTCTAAGTGCTTTAACTATTTTACTGCTAGTTATATCAAATAGATATTCTTTAATATATCCCAAAACAGCTCTTGATAAAGTTATTCCAACAAGAGCTAAAAGTAATTTCCCTAAAACTTTAGTCTTGCCACCAATTATAACATCATCAATTATAATCTTAGTTAATCGTGGATTAAACATATCAAGAGTCATAGCTATTATCATTGAAAGCATAGCTACTAAATAAAACCATTTGTATTTTCTTATATACTTCCATATTCTCTTCAAATCAATTCCCCCTTTTATACAGATAGCCCCAAAAAAGAATAATAAGCCATAGGAAGACCCATGGCTAAATTATTGTGGTATATAAAAAGGCCATAGGGAAAATACCCTATAGCCTAATTTCCACTCTAAGCATATATATCACTCTAACTGTATATATTTAGCTCAGACCACCACTAATAGGTAAGGTAGGGCTATCTTCCTTGTTCATAATGATAGTTATATTATTTTGTAATTCTCTGCCGTAAACCATTATTATTTTAATCATAAGTCCTACCTCCCTTTCATAATTATTTGGTTACTTTTTAATAGTAAACCATTTTGTTCCAAAAATCAATATTTGTAATTAAATTGTAATATTTACTAGATAGCACCTATTTCATATTCAACTATAATAAGTCCTTTTCTTTCCTTTCTAAGCATTGCACAAAAACGAGCATACTTTCCATCTACTCTTTTAACCACCGGAGTTAAATAACATTCTGTTGTATTACCTTTTTTATAAAAATCTCTATAAGGCTCATAGATTTCAAACAAATTCAATCCTATACTATCTTTCTCTGTTGCACTAACTATTACTCCATTTTGATCAGTAATCTGAAAATTATCTATATGTAAGTCATCGGCTATCCTTACGCAGTCTTCTACAGTTAAGTCATCTCTAATAATTTTACTTAAAATCTTAATTTGATTTCTTAATATTTTATCAGTAGTATCATCTGCTACATATTTATAAAGTTCTTTTGCTATTATATCCAGATTATTTACAGATTTTGATAAATCCATTATGTTATCTTCTAATAATTTCATAGCATTAAAAGACTCATTTGTACAAGCTACTGTATCATTTGTTCTTTGAGATATAGAATCTATATTTTCAATTATGTATGAAATGTTCTCCTTAAGATCACTCAATATATTGAAAGAAGCTTTTACCTTTTCTTCTGTAACATGAGAATTAGACTTTATCTCATCAAATACTTTCTTAGAGTCTTTGGCTTTTTCAAGTGCCTCTTTAGTAACTCTTCTATTCTCTTCTGTAGTTGATATAGCACTGTTTATATTATCGAATATTTCCATTACAATGCCTTCTATCTCTTTAAGTGATTTTGTAGTGTCTTCAGATAAACTTCTAATTTCCTCAGCAACAACTGCAAAACCTTTTCCTGCTTCTCCTGCTCTAGCACTTTCAATAGCTGCATTTAATGCCAATAAATTTGTCCTTTTGGCTATATCATTAATAGAATTTACTATTTCTATTATTAATTTTGACTTATCTCCTAGCTCTTTTATTATGCTAAATAAATTTTCCACAGTACTTTGTACTTCATAAAATTTATCAAAAGTCTGCTGGATTGTAGTCTCTCCTTTTTCTGATACATCTCTAGACTTTATAGATGAATTATTAGCTTCATCTACTATATGTTCAATCTCTTCTATATAATTTCCTATATCATCTAGTTTGATTATTGAATTGCCAACATTTTCTGCATATTCATTATTATATTTAACTACTTTTTGTATAGCATTTGATATCTCATACACTTTTTCATCATTAATATCCATAAATTCTCTTAACTTTTTAGTTAATTCTGAAGTCTTAATTGAAACAGCAATTATTTTTTCAAACATATCTCTATAGTTTAAACTCAAATTATTTATAGCTTTTATAGTCCTACCAACTTCATCATCGCCAAATACTGGTATTCTTAATTTATAATTACCTTCTGTTATTTGATTTAAATAATTTACAATATCCTTATGGCAAGATATAAGCGAAGCATCTACCACTATATACACTGGTACTAGTAGTGTAATAAGATTAACAGCTGATATTATAAATACATTAGAAACTTTAAATAAAAATATTAGTGCAAAATTAGCTAAAAAACCTAATAACATAGTAAATACCAAAGTAATCCTAGCTGATTTCTTGGATATTAATTTGAAAAGCACTTTCTTAAAAACATTAATATCACTCATTTATCCACCTTCCCTTACTGCTTATTAATTAAAAATTGGCAATAGTTAATATTAATTCGACAACTGTTTATAGAAATCCTCTAATTGACACAAAAATAAGTAGCAAGACAATATATGCTTGACTTGCTACCTTATACAAATTAAATTAGTACTATATTCCTATTGTAAATTTTGGCAATCACATGCACTATATTAATATAGAGATGATTGATAAATACAGTTTCGTTAATTAGAATTTGCCAATGAGTAAACTATTGATTTTCTAGTTTCTATTTGTTTTTTAAATAGCTGCCTAAAAATATTATCTCTTACTGAGTCTGATATATTTATAAAACTAAAATCATAGTATTTTTTGGCACCTACACAATATGATTTGTTTATTTTACCAGAAACTACTATGTTGTAGTCATCTTCAAAACGGATTATTACTTTTAATATTTTATCTTCTTCATTATTGTTTATTTCAGAATCATCAATATAGAATGACATAAAGTTTCCACCAATTCTAGTTATATTTATATTGTAGATTTTCTTCGTATTATCTATTAACAATCCTTCTAAATCCCATAGCATACTAAATGATTCTCCAGTAAGCTCTGCTTTAATTTCTGAAATATAAAGTTCGTTTTTGTAAAATTTTTCGATTTTTACATCATATTCATTTACATTTTGATTTTTTTCTAAATACAATCTAATATCTGTAATCTTTGATTTTTCTACATCGTTATCAAAGTCAAATGTTTCAGTCATGAATTTATACTTATCTTCATTTCTAACTAATGTACCTTCAACAAAGTATTCTTTTTCTGATGTTGTAATTAACAATGTTCCCCATATAATAGGTTCCGATAATATTTGCTCATTTATAGCTTTAGATTTCATCAATATTTCAATCATAATTTTTGTGATATTAGGATCGAATTGCTTACCTTTATTTTTAATAAGCTCATTTATAACAAGATTTATCGATTTAGCTTTTTTATATGTCCTATTTGACATCATGGCATCTACTGCATCTGCAACACTTATTATCCTGCTTTCCAAAGGTATTTCTTCTCCCTTTAATCCATCTGGATAACCTGTACCGTCATACCTTTCATGATGATGCTTTGTAAAAATCGCTATTTCATTAAAACTTTCTGTATAATCAAACATATTTTTTATAATTCTATAGCTATATATGGAATGTTTCTTTACCTTTTCATATTCCTCATTAGTTAATTTTGTTGGTTTATTTAATATGTCTGCACTTATATAAATTTTACCTAAATCATGTAATACTGCTGATAGATATAATGTTTCTAATCGTTTTTCATTAAATCCTAGTTCTTTTCCTATAGCTAGTGACCATTGTGCCACATTATATGGATGAGTTACCATATAAGGTTCTCTTTCCCTTATTATTTGAGACATCATATATATTACATTTAGCATTCTTTTTTTTCTAGATATTTTGATATATTCTAACTGATATAGATTTTGTATAATTGATAATTCTCTAGATATATCTTTATCTAAAAATGTACTACCATCAACTACTTTAGTTTTATCTGTACTTCCTAAATATAGACAACCTGTTACTTCTCTAGACTTACTATTTCCAGAAAATAACGGTATATAAATTTCGTTTTCCATTTCTTCAATTAAAGGTAAATAATCAGCTTTGTCATCTTCATTTTTACTTAGAAAAACAATTTGTTTAGTCTTTATTAATAGCGCGAAAACACAGTTGGAGAAGTGCTTTATTAAACGTTTAGAGTCTTTATAACTTACATTATAATCTATGCCTTTTCTAATAAAAACCCTCTCAAATGTAGCATAAGTACTACTTTCATCAAATGCAATTAATTTTGCTACATCGTAATCTAATAATTTAGCAATTCTACTAATCCCTCCATGCAAATATTCTTCTGTCAAGAGCTGACTATCAACTTTAATTAACCTTATCATATGACCAACTCCTCCCTGTGTATGTAAATGAAAAACACCTACTGATAAAGACAAAAACAGTAGGTGTTTTCTACAAATTGGCAGCCTGGCAACCATAGTAAATAATACCTTAGGTCCATAGCTTTGCGTCCCCACCTTTCGATAGGTTTGCCTTTATCAATGTGTAATCGTTTACAATTTTTGTACCACTAAAAACTCAAATAATTATTTTATATCAGTTTCGATGTTTTTTTACAAATTCCTTCTTTTTATATAATTTTTTTACCCATTTTTATAATTTATAAACACATTTTATCTATGCTTAGAACTCCTTTAGCTCTGGTATGAAGAACATAAATATTCCCAATAATGAAACTATAATCCCTGAAATAATAAATATAGTTGAAGAAGCTAATTTATCTGAAATATACCCAAGTGCAGCTAACCCTAATGGTACTATCCCCTGACTTAATGTATTCAATATTCCAAAAAATCTGCCTCTAAATTCATCAGGTACTATTTTTTGAAATGTCGTATTAATAGGCACATTAACCAAAGCATTAACAATTCCTAGTATTAAAATTAAAAATAAAAATATTGCATAAACGCCAAAAGATGAAATGAATGAAAACTTGAAAAATATCAATGGAATACCAAACAGCATCATAATCAAACCATCTGCTATAATACCATTTATCATGAACATATAATATTTTTCTCTAGATGGCAATATCGATAATATAAACATCCCTATTATTGCTCCAATTGGGAATGCAGAACTCAAAATGCCATTTTCCTTAGCCGTTAGATTTAATGTAAACTTTATTGTTTTAGGAAATACTATCTGAAAAATGGGATTAAATAGAAAATTAATTATTAATGCAAATCCTAGTAGCACAACTATAGCTTTCTGCCCCTTTAAAAATACTATCCCTTCTTTAAAATCTTTCCAAAAGCTCCATTCATTTTTATTAATATTATTCATATCTCTTTTAATAGGTGGAATATTTATAAATGTTTCAGATATTCCAGATATAATAAATGAAATTCCATTTACAATAAATATTCCAAAGATACCTATCCAATAATATAAAAATCCTGATATGGCTACACCTACAATCCAAGACAACTGTAAGCTCATACCATCTAATGAATTAGCCTTGTGTAAATCTTTTTCTTCTACTATATTAGGAATTGTTGCACTTACTGCTGGATTAAAAAAAGTTGCGAAAAAAGCACTTATTGCTGTTATTCCAAATAAAATCCATATATTTAGCACATTGAAATAAGATAATAAAGCTAATAATAAAATAAGCCCTCCACGAATAAAATCTGTCCCTACTATAATTTTTTTCCTATCTACTTTATCAACAAACACACCTGAAATAGGTCCAAAAATTATAAAAGGTATTAATGAACACATTCCAAATATGCCCATAAAAAATCCAGCACTTTTTTCACCAACTAAACTCATAATATACCAAGCAACAGCTGCATTATGCAGAGAATTTCCGACATTAGAAACTATTTTGCCGATTATAAGCAGCATAAAATTCCTATTTCTAAGTATATTAGATTTACTTTTTACTACTCTTTCCATGTTATCCCCCCAAATTTCAAGTCTTTGTTTGTTGTTTTGAATTTTAATTTATAATTTTTAAATATTTTATATTATATGTTTAAATATGTCAATATTTATATTAATATTTTTAATTTAACATTTTATATTTTCAATTTTAAGTTTCTTATCCCTGTTCTCTGTCCTCTGTCCTCTATTCTCTATTCACTAATTCCAGTACCCAGTACCTAGCACCTAGTATCTAAAAAATTTGTAATATATTTAATTATCTTCAAATAAATTATAATATGAATATTTACCACAACTTATACATGGAATTTTAAGGGGTGATTATGTGACCAAAATATTTTTCATTAGAAAAAAAATGCTATACACAATAATTACTGTTATAATTGTATTGATAGCATTATTTTTAATCCTTCCAAAATTAATTTAACTGCTAAAAACAAATGAGTCAAGGTAATACCTTGACTCATTTGTTTTAATCTTCATCTTTATACTTCTGTTCATCCTCATTTTTATCTTTGTCTTCTTCCTTATCTTTTTTCTCCTTATTTTGCTCTTTCTTATCATGTTTATATTTATTTTCATCTCTACGTTTAGATTTATTTCTTTCTTCCAGTTTATCGACTTTGTCTTTATTATCTTGCTCTCTCTCATTATCACTAACTGTTAAATCCTCTTGTTTTTCTTCTTTCGGTTTCTCAAGCTTATCTTGATTTTTCTCTTTAGAATATCTTTTTTGATCTTTTTCTATATATTCTTCTATTTTGTCTTTTTCAATCTCTTTTTCTTCTTCATCTTTTTTTATTTCATGTTTTCTAGCTTTCTCAATCTCTTTTCCTTCTAGCTTATCTTTTTCTTTCAATTTATCTTTTTCCTTTTCTTTTTTATCTTTTCTAATTTCTGTATATAATTTGTCTTTATTAAATCTCATTCTTTCTTGCTTTTCATTTTTGAATTTTTCTATTTTTTCCTTTCCAACTTTTCTTTCTAATTCTTCTATTTCTTCTTTATTCTTTTGCTTTTTAGCCTCTTTAATCATTCTCATTATTTCTTTTACTGGCTTTTTAGCAACTTCTTCAAACTTAATATCTTTATTTAAATCAAGCGCTTCTTTAATCAACATTAATTTCCCTGGTGATACCTTATCTTTATTGGCCTTTTTATATATATTAGTATCTCCCTCCATAAGAACCACTTGAGTATTTTTAACCTTTTCCTTAATATGACTATCTATTGACTTATATATCTTTTCATCATCAACTTTATCTTTCTTTTCTGTTATAGTAATAAGTATTACATTTTCCTCTTCAGGTTTAACATAAGCCTCTTCTACTGCCGTATCAATAACTTCATTAATTACATTTTCTATTGGTTTGTTTCTATAATCTTTTATTTTCGCTATCAGTATATTACCATCTTCATTTAGTCCTTTCAAATCTATAACTCTGTTATATAAGTTATAAGCTATCTCTACGCTTGGATTAATGTCCACATTTATATATCCGTAGGGAGTATAATATCCATAAACTCCATATCCTGTTGTTATTAATAGAATAAAAGCAGCTGCCACAGAAACAAATCTTCTTATTATCTGTCTTTTTAATTTTTTATTAGTATCTATTATTATTTCCTGTCCTATATCTAAAGTTCTATTATTTCTGTTTACTTCTAAAAAACTTCCTTCTTTAGTTAATACAATAACCTTATCTTCTTGAATTTCCATAACTATACCTTTCACTTTATCACCTCCAGTCTACATACTCCCTTATATATTGATAATCGCCAATAAGAACTATAACCATTGCTATTATATACTTTCTACCTCTTTCTAATTTTTTTCGGTGTATCGGCATAATTTTCTGTATTTCTTTTATTGGTAATCTTCTAGTAGATAACAAGCTTTGTAATACTGTTGTATCCTCGACTATTTTTTTAGCAATCTCTTTATATAATTTTCTGACCTTATCTTGTTTTGGAGACTCTTTAACTAAATCATAAAAATCTATACCCCAGTCATTCAATTCCTTTTTATATTCTTGTATCTCAATTTTCCTTATCTCGTTTTCTTCTCTATCTCTAAAAACTGTAATAGATTTATCTAAACTATAATTTATATTGCTATTCTCTTCATTACTTTCAATTTCATTAAACAATATAACTTTTTTATCCTTTTCTTTCTTCCTATAATAGTCTATTATTCTAAGACTAATCACCATTTTTGCAAAACTCAAAAATTTACCTTTACTTCTATCATAAGACTCTATAGCTTCTTTAAATGCCATCATACCAATAGTTAGTTCATCATCATATCCGTATTTTAAAAATTTACCCGTCTTTTTTTGAATTGTACTAGCTATAAATGGTTTATATTCCTTAATCAAGTTATTTAATTCTTCAGCGTCTTTTTTAGCTTTTTCTACTCTATCTTCTAGTGATTTTCTAAACAGCATTTTGTCACCTCGCTTATGAACAAAATTAGATGTGACCCTAATATATATTCGGTAAACTAATTTATTTTTCTAAGGAATTGGAATAATTAATTATAGAAACTTTACACTATAAAATTAAATAAAATTAATTTTTTTTGCAAAAAATATATTTAAACTATTTTTATATGGAGGTATTAAAATGAAAAAAACATTTGCTATATTGTTAATTTTAACACTTTTTTTAGTATCCTGCACTGCTCCAAGTAAGAAACCTATACAAATGCAAAGTAAAACTTCTTCAATATTTGATACTGCAAATATTGAAAATATTAAGATAACAGTTGATGACTGTAATGTAAGATCTGGTAAAGGGACTAATTTCCCAGTAGTAGCAAAACTTAAAAAAGGAGATATAGTAGATGTTATAGGTAAATTCGGAAATTGGTATGTGGTGAAGCTCCCTAACAATAAGGTTGGCTGTGTAGCTTCAGATAATGCTAAACCTGTTGTTGTAGAAAATGAAGAAAAGCAAGTTAAGGAAGTTTATAGACTTACAGATGAAGAACAGAGAATGGTAACATTAATAAATAATGAAAGAATTAAAAGAAATCTAAAACCTTTACAAGTAGACAAGGAGCTTACTAGAGTAGCTAGAATTAAATCTCAAGATATGGAGAAAAACGATTATTTTAGCCACTACTCTCCTACTTACGGTAGTCCATTTGATATGATGAAAAGCTTTGGAATTAAATTTTTAGCAGCAGGTGAAAATATTGCAGCAAATCGTTCAATAGAGAATGCTCATAATTCTTTTATGAATTCTAAAGGTCATAGAGACAACATTTTAAATCCTAATTTCACACATATAGGTGTTGGAATTGAAAAAAGTAGTAAATATGGAAATTTGATTACTGAAATGTTTATAAGTAAGCCTAAGTAAAAGCGACTGCGTCGCTAGGTACTGGGTACTTGGTACTAGGTACTTGGTGCTGGATACTGGATAAAGAAATTTAAAATTGAAAATGTAAAATTAGAAATTGAAAATAGCTAACAGCCCCGATAGCTGTTAGCTATTTATTGTTAACTGTCCACTGCAAACTGTCACCTGTCCGCTACTTATATTGCCTGTTTTACTTTTTCTGTCCACATACCACACCTATCTCCCCACATAGCTATAGGTGTTCCATCCATTTCAACCTTGATAACCTCGCACGTGTTTGAACATCCAGTACAAATAAAGCTTGAAGGAACAAAATTAGTTTTAAGTGAATCAAAACCTCTGAAATTGGTTTTTCCCTTTTCTTTTACTGCTTCTTTAGCTAATAGTGCTGCACCTATTGCTCCCATTACATTATAATATTTAGGAACTACTACTTCATGTCCTACTTCTCTTTCAAAAGCAGCTTTTATACCAACATTAGCTGCTACTCCTCCTTGAAAAACATATGGAGGTTCTAGTTTTTTGCCTCTGCCTAAATTATTTATATAATTTCTCACTAATGCATTACATAGTCCCTTTATTATATCAGCTTTAGAAAATCCATATTGCTGCTTTGCTATCATATCTGACTCAGCAAATACAGTACATCTTCCTGCTATTCTTACATCATTTTTTGAAGTCAAAGCAAGTTCTCCAAATTCTTCTATAGGTATTCCTAATCTCTCTGCTTGATGATCTAAAAATGAACCCGTACCTGCTGCACATACAGTATTCATTGCAAAGTCCACAACCATCTGGTCCTTTATTAAGATTATTTTTGAATCTTGTCCCCCTATTTCAAAAATTGTCCTAACATTTGGAACATAATGAACAGTAGCCACAGCATGAGCTGTAATCTCATTTTTAACAATATCTGCCCCAATCATAACTCCTGCAAGTTGTCTACCACTTCCAGTAGTACCTACTCCACTTACAACAATATTTTTTCCTAATTCATCTTTTAATTTTTTTAACCCTTTTTTAATAGTTTCTAATGGCTGACCATTTGTCCTTTCATATAACTTAAATAAAACTTCATTATTTTCATCAAGTACTATAATATTCGTACTTACTGAACCTACATCAATACCTATATAAGCCCTAACCATTTTGTTTTCCCCCTTCTAAACTACAAACTTACCTAGTTTTTTGTTTCTTATTAAATCTATAAATGCTTCTATTCTAGTTAAATTATTTGCTTTACCAGTCTGTTCGTCTATAGATAAAGTAAGCACCGGTATATCATGCTCTTTAGATATTTTAGGTATTATACTCTGAGATACAAGCTCAGGTAAGCAAGCAAAAGGCATTAAATGAATTACTCCATCAAATCCTCTATCCTTAAAATCAACAATAAAACCAACTGTTTGCTTTGCATGACCACCTATAATTATCTCTATATATTTTTCACCTTTTTTCAATACTTCTTCTTCATGTGTTTTCTTTAAAAAGCTAGGCATAAGATTAAAATCAACCCATTCTGACAGGTATTGAGATCTCTCTACTTCACATCCTAATTCTCCTAGAACCTTTTCTATTTCCATATTTATCGATGGCTCCATAACAACATAGATTTCTCCTACTATTCCAATCCTAATTTTCTCTCTTTCATCAACTTTCTTTAAACGAATAGAATTTATTATTTCCTTACTTCTATCAACAGCCTTTTTCAATTGTTTCTTATCATATGCTGAATCAAATTCTTTTTGTATTTCCTGCCAAGCCCTGTATGCAGAACCAGGTACTTCTTCGTACGGTTTTATTCTATGTATTTCCTTATCAAAAACGTCTATTTGCTTCAGTAAATCATAAGTAAATCTTATTGCCTTGGCTAATTTAAGCCATGAATTTTTGCCTTTAACTTTCTTTACATTTTCTATAAATCTATCTTTGTCTCTATTTATTGCATCGAATATAATTACATCTACATCATAGCCCATTTTATGTAAAATTCTTTTATGTATTTCCCCATAGAAACCAGCTCTGCACGGACCATGTCCACCACTTGTTACAATAGTATCTACTCCCATTTCACAAGCTTCTATATAACTCCCTATTATAACCTTAAATGGAAAGCAAGCAAATTCAGGACTATATTTAACACCTAAATCTATCGTTTTTTGAGATGGTCTTGGAGGAACTACAACTTCATGCCCTAGAAGCTCTAAAAGCTTTTTATAAACAACTACTGTCCCCATATAAGGAAATGCTACCTTCAATCTTATCCCCCCATTGCATTACTTTTGCTTTTTTTCTTCTTATCATGTCTACAAAAGCTTCTATTCTAGTTTGTAGATGATTTTCACCTGTATGCTCATCTACCCTTATAGTCATAAAAGGTAGTTTTGTATCATCTGACTCTATTTCAAAGAGTTTTCCTAAAAATGAATCAGGGCCACAACCAAATGCTGTAATATGTATTATACCATCTACTTCATTCTCTCTAAAAAATTTATATCCCGCCCCTAAAAGTTTATTGCTGAATGTCCAAAATAATGCCTTATCCATATCATCGATATATTTTCTTAATTCACTTTCATCTATCATATCAAAAGTTATAAAATCAACATTTAAACTTTTTAGCTTGTCTATTACATTCATATTAACAAAGCTATCATACATGTTATATACATACCCTAATATACCTAATTTCACATCACTATCAGATCTTTTTGTGCTTTCTATTTTAACACTATTATTAACCATGTCAATAGCTTCTAAAACATGGTATCCTTTTTTATTATACTCTCTAAATCTATACCATTTCTCTGATGCAACTCTGCACGCTTTCTTTAATTTATCATGCGGTAAAGCAAGTTTTTCAGCAATGTCGATATAATTTCTATAATCTGATATATCATCACTTTTCGATTCTATATGACAAGTAAGTACTTTGTCTTCCATTCCTTCTACTCCATGTATAAGCATATCTGGGAGTCCCATAAACTTAGGACAAAATACCTCTCCTTTATATATAGAAATCATCCGTGGTACAAATATATAATCTACATCCTTTTTTATTAAATCAATACAATGCCCTATAAAGATTTTTATAGGAACACATATTTCAGGGACAGATGCCTTTATACCCTCATTTATAAGTTTCTTGTTCGTGTCCTCTGAAACTACCACTTCCATTTCAAGCTCTTCAAAAAAAGTCTTCCAAAAAGGTCCATAGTAATAATACAAAAGTGCTTTTGGAATTCCAATTTTCAATTGCCTTCCCCCCAATCTGAAGTAGCTAAATTATTTCCTAATACCACTATACGGCATATCTTAAAATATTATATCAAAAAAAGAAAATATGTTTCCACTAAAAGCAGAAACATATTTAATCTATCTTATGCTTTATTAATACAATAATATTCGTATATCAATTCATCTAATTGCATACTTAATTTTAAAACCTTTTCTTTGTCTACATTTTCTTTAGATAAAAGCTCATTAAGTTCTTGGCGTTTATTTTCAATTATTTTTTTTAAATTTTCTCCATTTAATTTATACGCCATATAAATTCCCCTTCTAACATTTTTTGCCTAAATTGTGGAAAAATACACACAACTTATATAATAATATCATTTATATCCTTTTAATTCAACCCATTAAAACTAATAACAGAATTTCCAATATCTTTATTATTCACTTTTATAATATCATTTAAAACTGTCCAAATACTTTCTTTTTCAAACCCCTTTCTCCAGCTTGCAACACCTGCCAAATTATATCTGTAAACCAATTTGGCTTTAAGCTCTATAGATTTATCATCTTCTATCCATATTCTATATTTTTTGCCTTCTCTGAAGTACT
Organism: Caloranaerobacter sp. TR13; assembly: GCF_001316435.1. NCBI lineage: Bacteria > Bacillati > Bacillota > Tissierellia > Tissierellales > Thermohalobacteraceae > Caloranaerobacter > Caloranaerobacter sp. TR13. The sequence goes on along the minus strand of NZ_JXLL01000002.1, from coordinate 52,373 downwards.
CAGTATAATGCTGTCCTTCTTCTTTAAGCCAAATTACTTCTAAATTGTTCTCTTTTATTATCTTTTCTACCTCTTCCATAGTTAATACCTTTGATTTAACTCTAAGCCTTCCTTTATTATCTTTATACTCTTCCCATTGCCTTGTATAAAAAGGTAATCCCATTATTAGCTTCTTTTCTGGTATATATTTAAGACTATTTTGTATTCCATTTATTACCCATCCTATTGAAGCTACAGAACCACTTTTTGGACTTGTCGCCCAATGTTCATCATAGGTCATAACTATACAGTAATCTAATATTTTACTTAATTTTTCTCTATCATAAAACTTAGACCAATTCGGATTTGTTGAAGGTACTGTCATATCCATAGAAACTATTATGTTCTGCTGCTTCAAAGTCTCAGTAAGTTTTTTTACAAACTCCGTCAATCTGTCTTTATCTTCATAATATACATTTTCAAAATCTATATTTATTCCATCTAGATCATATATGCTTGAATATACAACTAACTGTTTTATTAAATTCTCTTGAGCTTGTCTACTTTTTAAAAATTGTTTTGTCAAATCCCTATTAAATTGATTATCTATAAGGGCCCATACTTTATATCCTTTTTTATGTGCTTGGTTAACATAACTATAATCTCCGTTGTTTATTATATACCCATTTGAATCAATCGAAAACCAAGTTGGAGATATTATATCTAGTCCTTCTATCTTATTTTCTTTTGATAAATCTTTAGAATATTTATATACATAGTCCCAAACCAAATTTATTTTTCCATCTATCATTACATTTTGTCTAATATTATTAATTTTTCTATCTAGCCTTACATTTTCTGCTTTGATATCAATTATCTTCTTTAGAACATATCCTACATAGCCTTTTTGTGTTCTTACTTTAATCCATTTTTCATTTTCTTCAAAAACTATTACTTCTTCACCTTCCTGAAGCTTGTCCATTACAAAACTGAAGGAAGATTTTTTAGGTCTAAGATAGGTATTAGACTTAATCTTTCCAACTTTAATAGCATCTTTAAGTCTGTCTATTATTAAAGTATTAGTGTCTTCAATATAATTTACATTTATATCAAATATTTTCTCAAGCCCTCGAATATTTAAATACTGTTTACCTTGTATATCAACTGTAAGAAAATTTAAATTTATACCATTTTTAATCATATTATCTAACTTTTTTGTCTCAAGCTTAAATACAGGGTTCTTAATTTGTAAATATAACCTATTGTCATCTTCATCTAAAACAACATCTGAATTTAAATACCCTTTTATAATCTCAACAGGAATATATATTCTATCGCCTTCTATCACAGAATATACTTCTGATTTAAGCGCTATATCTTCTATCACAATATTAGCTTCATTTTCAAGATAGGCCTTAGCAATATTCTGAGGCTCATATGACTTAAAGTATAATAATCCTAATACAGATAAAACTGTCATAATAGTAACCACAGATACAAATATTAATCCTTTTTTTAGCATAAAACCCTCCCATCTCTTACTCATTTACATCTATTTACATTATACCAATATATTTTAAAAAATTCACAGGAAATTCAAGGCAAATCTATTTCTTAAACAAAAACCATTTAAATGTATCTACTTCATATTTGATTTCGTATATGTCTTTTTCATTATGCATGCAAATAAAAACTATTCTCCTATTCCCTGCTATCTTTTCTTCATATGTCTTTAATATTTTTTGCACCTTAACAGAAATATCCTTATATCTGAATTTAAACGGAGTTATTTTCCCAGTATCCGATTCAAATATAGCAATCATATCTATAGGATGATTTAATACCTTCATAAAATATCCCTCCATTTTAATTTGAAATACCGTACAAACAATCAAAGCATACTCATCATAACTGGATATTCCTCTGCTCCAAAACCGCCCAACATAGATTTAAGACCACTATGTAAAAATGTTGCTCTCATTACTGCCTTGTCTCCATATTTATCTCTTATAAAATCTACTGCCCTATCTAGTTTTTCAAGTTTTTGTCTGTCATTTCTATCAAATATCGTAAGCTGAGTCATATCATTCGAAATAAGATCTGACAATCTTACATTAAAATATCTTATATATGAACCATCCCATAATTCATCAAATAAAACTTTAGTTACTTCATACACTTCATTTGTTGAATTTGTAGGAGATAGTAGCTTTCTCTGATGACTTGAATAACTAAATTCAGATGTTTTTAGCCCAATAGATACTACACTACACTGCATATTTGCTTGCCTAAGTCTTCTAGTAGTTGTTTCTGTTAAACTCAAAAGTATTTTATAAGCTGTTTGTCTATCATTTACATCAAAAGGAAGTGTACTTCCATTCCCTACACTTTTAAAAGGTATATAATTGGTATATTTTATGTTTGAATAATCTATTCCCCAAGCATACCTATATATCAACCTTCCATGAGATTTAAACTTCGATGAAATAAGATTATAGTCACTATTTGCTAAATCCCCTATAGTATATATCCCTATTTTATTAAGTTTTATCTTAGTCTTTAATCCTACCATAAACAGTTCTTCAACTGACAGTGGCCAAAGCTTATCTTTTATCTCATTTGGAAAAAGTGTATGTACTTTATTAGGCTTTTGGAATTCACTTGCCTGTTTAGCCAAAAGCTTATTTACTGAAATCCCTATATTTACTGTAAAACCAAGCTCTCTATATATTCTATCCTTTATTTCATGTGCAGCATCTATAGGGTCACTAAAATGCTCTTCCTTACCCGTAAAATCCAAAAAACACTCATCTATACTAAATACTGAAATTTTAGGAGAGTATTCCTTAAGTAAAGATATCAACGCATTATGACACTTAATATACAGCCCATAATTAGGTGGTACAACAACTAAATCCTTACATTTACTCCTTGCTTCCATTATACTTTCGCCAGTTTTTATTCCAAACTTTTTTGCAGGTATAGACTTAGCCAACACTATACCATGTCTTGTTTCCTGTCTACCTCCTACTACTGACGGTATTTCTCTTAAATCTACCTCTATACCAATCTGCTTATTATATGCTGCCTGCCAGGATAAAAATGCCGAATTGACATCAATATGCATGATTATCTTGGAATTTTTATTCAGCACTTTAATCCCTCCTTATTTTTTATAGAACATATGTTCGCATTATATTATATCACCAAACATAAATTTTTAGAAGTATAATCTTAAGTTTGTTTCAAAAATCATATTGGAAGAAGCTAAAAAAACTGTTTTAAAATTTAAAAATTTAGAGTAATATGCTCATAATATGATAAGATATATATATGTAGATTATCGACAAAGTTAAGAATAACTGAAATTTTGTAAAGGAGGTTTAATATGTCAAAAGTTGTAGAAAGATTTTTAAAATATGTAAAGTACGACACAAGATCTAACGAGGAATCTACTACTATTCCAACTACAGATGGTCAAATGGTTCTTGCTAAAGAACTTGCTAAGGAATTAGAAGAAATAGGCTTAAAAAATGTTTCTGTAGATGAAAATGGTTATGTAATGGCTACACTTCCTGCTAATGTAGAAGGTAACATACCTACTATAGGTTTTATCGCTCATATGGATACAAGTCCAGAAATGCCTGGAAAAAATGTTAACCCTCAAATAGTAAAAAATTATGATGGCAAAGATATTGTCCTTGACAAAGAAAAAAATATAATTTTATCTCCTAACGATTATCCTGAATTAAGAGATTACATAGGTAAAGACATCATAACTACCGATGGTAATACACTTCTTGGAGCAGATGATAAAGCTGGAATTGCAGAAATAATTACTGCAATGGAATACTTAATAAATCACCCTGAAATACCACATGGTACTATTCGTATTGCTTTTACTCCTGACGAAGAAGTAGGTAGAGGTGCAGATCATTTTGATGTAGAAAAATTTAATGCTGACTTTGCTTACACAATAGATGGTGGTGCAATAGGCGAGCTTGAATACGAAAATTTCAATGCGGCAAGTGCAAGAATATATATAAACGGTATAAACATACATCCTGGTAGTGCTAAAAATAAAATGAAAAACTCAATGCTTATTGCAAATGAATTTATAAATATGCTTCCTGAAACTGAAACCCCTGCACATACCCAAGGATATGAAGGTTTCTATCATTTAATTTCAATAAAAGGAAGCGTTGAAAAAACTGAACTTTATTACATAATCAGAGATTTTGATAGAAATAATTTTGAAAAAAGAAAAGAATTAGTAGAGGAAATTGCCAATAAATTAAATGATAAATACGGTAATAGTACTGTTAAAATAGAAATAAAAGACCAGTATTATAACATGAAAGAAAAAATTGAAGAGGTAAAACATGTTGTAGATACTGCAATTGAAGCAATGAAAGCTGCAAATGTCACTCCTGTAGTTGTACCTATCAGAGGCGGTACAGACGGAGCAAGATTATCATTTATGGGGCTTCCTACTCCTAACATCTTCACTGGAGGGCATAACTTCCATGGAAGATATGAATATATACCAACATTTGCAATGGAAAAGGCAGTTGAAGTTATTTTAAAAATTGTAGAAATATATGCAAAAAAATAATAGTCGAAGAACAGTAGTCCTTCGGCTCATTTTTTAATCTTTGAAATTATATTTTCAGCCCATTGTCTCACTTTATTTGCATTCTGTTCTTTATCATATTTTAATGGGTCTTTAAAACCTATTTCCCCTAGTATCTGGTTACCCTCTAATTTTTTTCTCATATTTTCAAAAGTACTTGAGCTTTTGCCACTATAACAGCAGAATAACGCTATATACTTATCTTTTAGCTTGATGGTATCGAAAAATGTATTAAAAGCTGGAGCATAAGTGCCAGCCCATACAGGTGTGCCTATAAAAATTACGTCATAATCATCAGGATTTTTATCAAAAGGAAATAATTTAGGCTTTTCTTTGAAAACGACCTGTTTACCACCCCAAAAATATCTCATAAACCCATGAGTACTAATTTCTTTCTCAGGCTTTAATTTTAAAATATCTGCATTAATCTTATCTGCAATATTTTCAGCTATAAATTCTGTGTTTCCTTCCAGAGAATAATAAAGCACTAGCTTTTTTAATTGTCTATCATCCATTTAAAACACCTCTTTATTAATATCTGTACTATCTATATTCGTGATAATTAGAAATAGAATATTAATTTTGATAAAAAACAGGAATAAGAAGAAACTTTTATTTTTATATCACATAATATTTTCCATTAAATATTTTTCCCATTTAGTCCACAAATCACCTATACTATCAACTAAAAATGGATCAAATTGAATACCTCTATTCCTAATAATCTCATCATAGCATTCCTTAAATGTAAACCTATCTCTATATGGCCTATTAGATGTCATAGCATCAATTGTATCACAAATAGCTATTATTCTAGAACCTAACGGAATCTCTTCCTCTTTCAACCCATGTGGATACCCTTTTCCATCCCATCTTTCATGATGATGTAGCACTAATTTAGCTATATTTTTCAATTTATTTGACCTTATTAATATTGAATACCCTATTTCTGGATGAGATTTTATCTTATCCCATTCATCTTTTGTCAAAGAATCTTTCTTATTTAATATGTAATCAGGAATACCTATCTTCCCGATATCATGCAGTTGAGCTGCTATATAAATTATACTAATTTGATATGAAGGTAAATTTAATTTTTTACAAAGATCAAAAATCATCGATGCAACTCTACTTGAATGTCCACCAGTATAAATATCTTTAGCTTCTAGTGATGCAACCAAGCATTTCATGATATCATAAGAAATATTATTGTTTATTACAAACTCCATTTTTTCCCCCCTAAACCTCATTACTCTTTTGTATAAAAAAAATACCCAACATGGGTACCTTCTGCCTAAGTCAAATAATATAAAAACAATATGGCAGTCTGGCAATCGTAGGACAAAAATCCCTTAGACCCATGACTTTGCGCCCCTACCTTTCGATAGGTTTGCCTTTATCATATTATTCAATATTAAATTGGTGCTTTATACCTGTTTATAAATTCACATTTTTACATATTCTACACTAATAAACAAATTCCTTCTTTTTTTCGTTAATTTTTTTTCAAAATTCTACAAAAACAATATAGTATTTAACTTAGCTATCTTATATATTAAAAAACTAAGTTTATTCACAAATTAAAAAGCAGCCTTTAGCTGCCTTTTAGTCTTGAGATAATATTTTTTCTGCTACATCATCTAGGTCTTTTCCGTTTATATGTGCTTTTTCATATGTCTTCCCTATTTTTGCAGTTTTGCATCCAGCTTTCAAACCTGCAATAATATCTGTATCCATATCTCCTATCATCCAACTTTGACTTAGATCTATATTGTATTTTTCAGCAAGGTCTAAAATCATGCCAGGTTTAGGCTTTCTGCATTCTGATTTTCTGTAAAAATCAGGACAAAATCTAATATCTTTAATTTCACAGTACGGCTTAAGTTCTTCTAATAGCCTTTTATGTATTTTATCTAAATCTTCTTCTGTTAAATATCCTAATTCAATACCACCTTGATTAGTAACTATAAATAATGTATATCCAGCATCATATAACTTTTTTAACCCTTTTTTAGCCGATTCATAAATTATTAAATCTTCGGGTTTATTTACATGTTTACTATTATCATTTATAACTCCATCTCTATCCAAAAATATAGCTTTCATAAGTAAAACCACTCCTAGAATAATTTTTTCTTGATTCAATATACTTCTGCATATCATTAATATAACCTATGCTTAATTCTTTTATTATTTTATTGTTAACAGAATCTAACTCTATTTCATTAATAGTCCTTATCGGTAAAATATTTACAGATGTTCCTGTCATAAAAGCCCCATCTAAATTTTTTAACTCATCAATATGTATATGTTTTTTTATAATTTCTATTCCTATCTCTTTTGAAACTTTCAGTATTCTTTTTCTGGTAACTCCCTGTAAAACTTCACCTTCTGGCGCTGTGTATACCTTGTCATCTATAACAAAAAATATATTAGAACGACTGCCTTCAGTAATATATCCCTCTTCATTAACCAAAAGAGCCTCAAATGCATTTTTGTCTTCTAGCTCTTTTTTAACTCTTTCTTTAAACTTAGTATTTACTATTTTAGCATTCGGATTTTCCCTTACAACATTAAAAAGAATTGTATGTATACCTTTTTCATAAACTTCCTTCTCTGGATAATAGCTTTTTATAAAATATGCTAAGAATAGCTGATTACTTTTATTAAGATTGCTAAATACCAATTTTATATTTAAATTTGGAAATTCATTTACAGTAATCAATTTTTTTATTTCATTTAATATTTCATCATCTGACTTTTTTATTCTAAATCCAAGTAATTCAGCTGATTCCCTCATTCTCAACAAATGCTCTTCTACATATAGAGGAATACCATCTATAACTCTAATAACTTCATATATGGATGGTGAATTTATTAAATCAGATATGCTAACTTTTTCAGTCAAGCAAACTTTATCATTAATAATACAAAAGCCTAAATACAAGTCATTTGACATTTTTGCCACCTCACAGTTCTTTATCATCCTTCATCATAAGTTCTTTCATATGCTTTAGCACTCCATTATTCTTAATAAGAAGTATTTCTGACATAATACTTAAAGCTATTTCTTCTGGTGTATGTCCTCCTAATTTTAAACCTATTGGAGCAAAAACCTTACCTAATATATCATCAGATACTCCTTGCCTCCTTAAATTGTCAAATACATACTTTGTTTTATTAACACTTCCTATCATACCAATGTACTTAGCTTTACTATATATTACAGTCTTGAGTGCTATTTCATCAAACTTATGTCCCCTAGTAACTATTACTATATAACAATTCTCATCTATAGGATAATTTTTTAAACTTTCTTCGATACTTCCTAATTTTAATTCATCTGCTTCAGGAAATCTATCTTTTCTACAATATTCTTCTCTGTCTTCAAATATTACCGTATATAATCCTAATATTTTACCTATTTCATATAACTTAAATGCAATATGTCCACCGCCTACAATTAAAAGTTTATAATTAGGTTTAAAAACCTTAATGAAAACATCTGCTTGCCCTCCACATTTCATATGTAGACTCCCTTCTTCATCATTAAGCTTAAGTCTATATGTTTCATTCTTTCCATTTGCTATACATTTTTTAGCATATTCAGTAACTACCAATTCCAATTTTCCCCCACCTATAGTTCCATATGTTTTACCATCCTCTAGCACAGCCATCATTGCCCCCTGTTCTCTTGGAGAAGAACCTTCAACTCTAGTAATGACAGCTAAAGCCACTTTTTTATTTAATCTAACCTGTTCAGTTATCTTTTCTAAAACCTTATACTCCATTAAAAACTCCCCCTTCTTGTCTTAAGGTAAAGTATTGCTTCTAGAACTCCTCCACCAACAGCTCTAGCTTTATCTGATATTGTAAAACAATACTCCTTTATTCCTCTTGGATCTATGTCACCAATTTTAAACCCATTTTTAACTAAAGTATTATTCATAATTAATCCTCTTATCACACCATCAATCAAAGCTTTTACAGGTTCTCCATTTACATATGTAACTATCTGCCCTTTACTAACATAATCACCAATATCAAAAACATTTTTAATGATACCATCACAAGGAGCTCTTAATACTCTTTCTGAAGTATAACCCATAACCTCTTGTGGTATTTTAGTATCTGGCTCTGCAAATCCATCAAAAATAAGTTTTCCAAGGTTATGCCCTCTATTTGTTTCAACAACTACATGAACATCTTCTCCTGCTTTAAAGCCAGGCCCAACACCTATTGTTATTGGTGCCATATTTTTATTTGTACCTAAATTTTTTTTAGCTAATATAGAATCTACTAAAATATCAGGTTTTATTTTTTCTAAGATATTCAATTGACTATCTATTAAAACTGGTATGTAATCATTATTCCATGACATGAATATTTCTTCTTCATTAGTTACTTTTACAGCTTTTACTCCTTCAACAACAGTTTCACCATCAAATATTGCCTGGGCAAAAGAAACCTTCCTTCTTATTACAGTAGGCCATTCTATTTCTAATACTAATACTCTAAATCCACATCTATATAATTTATGGGCAATACCAGTTGCAATATCGCCTCCACCTCGTATAAAAACTATATCTTCCGTCATAAATACTAACCCCACTCCCTACAATTTAAATAATTTTCCCAAGTATCTATATCCATCCCAATTTTTCTATTATTAAAATATACAAATCCTACTTTGTCACCTAAACCTTGTATTACAGCTCTTCCACCAATATCTCCAGATATATTTAATAACTGCTGCCTTAAATCTCTTGAAAAAATAACAGGGTTACCTCTTTTACCATCAAAAATTGGCACTACTAATTGATACTTTCCCGATTTAAATACATTTATTATATTATTTATTGCTTCTACTTTCAAAAACGGCTGATCTCCCATAAAAAACATATAACCTTTTACATCTTTTGAAGATGAAATAATACCAAGTTTTACAGCCTCACTCTGCCCTAATTTCGCTCTTTTATTGAAAACAGTTTTAATACCATATCTTTTAGCTATTTCCTTTATCTCATTCTTTCTATATATCATTATCACTTCATCAACATAAGATTCACAAACTGTTTTTATAACTCTTTCGATAATAGTCATACCGTTAATATCAAGTAATAGTTTATCTCTTTCCATTCTTCTAGAAAAACCAGAAGCTAATATAATGCCTGAAATCAAATTTTATCACTCCATATATAAGTGATTTCGTTATCTTTCATTTGTCCTATCAAAATTTTAGACAGCTTGTATTTACTACTTATTACCTTCTTCACTATATTTATTCCACATCTTTTTTCTCTATCTGTATCGCATTTGTTTAGTATAAGATACCTAGCACAATATTGAGTTGTATTTTTGAAAATCCCGTTATCTGAAACAACTATTTTAAAAATCTTTTCCTCATCTATAATTTCTCCTATATTACTACCTGTAATCTGGCAAAATATTTCTGGTCTATGAACACTGTCATCATATATCTTTCTGCCAATACAATCTAATCCTATCAACCCAACTACTTTGGTTGCATTACAAGGCAATACAGGTTCATAGCTTGCAGGCGCTTTGATAGGTTTTCGCTTCGAGCCATCAGCTTCAACTAGTATATGATCAAACAGCTTTGAATTATATAATTTCTCAATAAATATCTTATCTAATCCCAAGAGTTTATTTTCTTTAGAAATTTCTCTGCCCAATACTGTTACTGTGCCTTTATTAATATTATCAAAATCTTTTAAGTTTAATGAATTTGTAATTATAAGGTTGTCATACTCTTCTTTAATAGGTTTAAAAATAGCTGTCGTTGTGGTAACTAGAACTTTACAGCCTAGACCTTTTAACTCTCTAGCCAATTTAAACATAGTAGTCGTTTTTCCACCTGCTCCTACAAAACAAATAAGTTCCTTAATTTGAGAATCTATATCTAAAGCTTTAAATAGCTTCATTATTTCACCTACTTGCCAAATGGGCATATAGGATATTTACATATTTCACATCCTAGACAAAGCCCCCCATGAGCCAACGATATAATATCTTTTTTAGTTAACTTTTCTTCAATTATTATTCTTGGAAAAACTAAGTCAAATATTGTAGTCTTATGATACATGCCACAAGCAGGTATTCCTATTAATGTAATGTCTTTAACATATGCAAGCATAAACATTGCTCCAGGTAAAACAGGTGAGCCATAAGTAATAACTGTATCAGCCATATCTCTAATAGCATTTGGTGTAACATCATCTGCGTCTACTGACATTCCTCCAGATACAAGTATAACCTTTGATCCTTCGTCAACAAGTCTTTGAGTAGCTTCTTTTATCATATGAGGGTCATCAGGAGCATATTTTATTCCAATTAAATTACAGTCATACTTTTTTAACTTTTCTTTAAGAACAGGCCCAAACTTATCTTCTATTCTACCTTGATATACTTCTGTTCCAGTTACTACAATTCCTACATTCATTTTTTTTAGTCTTCTAATAGATAGAACCTCCCCATGTTTTTTAGCTATTTCTTCGACCTTTCTAATTTTTTCTTCTTCTATCACAAGAGGTATTATTCTAGTTCCTGCGACAGTTGTATCTCTTTCTACTAATGTATTATTATGTAATGTAGCTAGTATAACCATATCTATATTATTAACTCTGGATAATACATCTATATTTACTTTCAACAACCCTCTATACTTAGCTTTAATATTTATCTTTCCCTCTGAAGGACCAGTAAAATAAAGACCTTCACCAGCAACTAGTTCACTTATTCTTTTTGCAGCTTCATCTTCATGCAGATAACCTTTCTTTAAATCTAAAACATAAATATGATTTTTCCCCATGTCTTTTAATACTTTTATGTCATCTTCTTTTATAATATGTCCTTTCTTAAATGCAGCCCCTTTAAATTTTCCAGGAACAATTTTAGTTAAATCATGTCCTAAAACCATACCAACTGCATCTTCCACCTTAACTTTGATCATTTAACTCCCCCTTAGCAGTCTAATATAAATAGAACAAAATCTTCTTTTAAACAAAAAGTTCTCAAATAAGTTCTAACTCTTTACACTATAATTTCTTTTCTTAAATGTTTTTAATATATCTATTTCATAACATTGTTTCACTTCTGTTAAATATTCAATCCCCTTATCACAATAATATTTAAGCTCTTTATTGAGATAGTCTTTAAATATGATATATAAATTTCTATTATTATCCATTTTGCCTCTAATCTCAGCTTTGACTCTATATACCAATCCCAATTCATACGGGCTTTTTAACTTTTTAGAAAAAGAATCTGCTCTTTTTAAGCACTCTAAAGCTTCTCTATACTTGCCTTCTTGTACATATAAAAGTGCCATGTATCCTTCAGCAGTTGAACGCCCCCAAAGTGTATCAATTTGGTTATATACATTCAATGCTTTTCTTAAATACTGTCTTGCCCTATGATAGTCCCCCATATCATAAGCTGCTTGTCCGGCACTTGTCGTAAATATTGTAAGCCCTCTTATTACCTTTTTGTCTTCACAAATTTTAATAGCTTTATCATAAAATGTTAATGCTGTTGAAAAACTCATGTTATGTCTTCTTATCTCTCCTATATAGTTATAGGCAGCTGCTATATTTAGTGAATATCTATCTTCATTCTGATTAAGTATTGTAAACATTTTTATAGATTCCTTCAAAAGCTCTTCAGCTTTTCTGTATTCACCAGACATAATCTTATTTACACCTTTAAGCCTTAATAAAATAGCCATATCCTTTTTGTATTCAAGCTGTCTAGCAAGCTTCAAACCTAAATCTAGATATTTTTTCATAATATCGTTATTATGGGTCTGAATAGAATAATATATCATTTGTCTATAGCCCTTTAATGCATACTTGTATTCTCCAATCTCAATAGACCTATTAATAACTTTCTTAATATAATCAGTTCCTTTGTCATATTCACCTTCTTTTATTAAATATCTGCCCTTCATATGGAAAAACGCTATCTCAAGCTTTGTAATCTCTTCAGTCAGACCTTCCCTTTCCTTTACTTCATCAAGTAATTTCTCAATATCGTCTAAATACCTAACAGCTCTATCTTTTGTTATATACAAATATCCTTGGTCCTTAACTGGCATATTTGTTAATTCAGGGAAAAGTTCATGGCTGAAATCTAAATACTTATTGACATTTTTTATACTATACTTTAAAGTAGCTAACTTATTGCCTCCATTAGAAAAATGGTATATAAGCTTTGGATATAAGAGCATATCGCTGTTATTATTCTTTAAACTACCCTCTAATATAAGCCCAACTTTATTATGAAGTAGTCTTCTCATAGCCTGAGATTGTTCAAAATATATAAACTCTCTTAATTTTTGATGAGTAAATTTATAACTTATTCTGTCTTCTTGAATTATTTCCTTAATTATATATTTGTTTTTTAATTCGTCGATAATTTCAATAATTTCAAACTCATTTTTTCCACTTACTTCTTTTATGATATCTAGACTTGCTTCATCAAAAAATAATGAAATGATATTTATTATTTTCCTACCATCCTCAGAAATATCTAGTAATCTGCTTTTTAATATGTCTTGAATTTTTGAAGTCATAAAGTTTATATTACCTTTTTCTTTTACTGTGTTTAGAAATTCAACTAGAAAAAAAGTATTGCCTTCTGTTTCTTCATAAATCCTATTTTTTAATTCTTCAGAAAATTTATGCTCTGGAAGAGCTTTGCTTAAAAAATCTTCTACCTCATTTTTCGTAAACCTACTTAAGCAAATTTTTTCTACTCTATTGTATTTACTCAAAAGTGCTATAAACTTCTCAATTTTATAACTACATACATTTCTTAAAGTGCCTAATAAATTTATATTATTATTTTCATCATGTAAAATTATTTTGCCAAGTAAAGATAAACTCATATCATCCATCCAATGTAAATCTTCAAATATAAGTAATATTTTCTTTCTTCTAGAAACTTTTTTAAAAATACTTAAAATTACATCTTCAACAACTTGATACTTTAAACTATCTATTTTTTCAACTGGATTTATATTAAGCTGTATTGATTCATCTGCAAATACAGGAAATATAGAAGAGATAATATTTTTCCACAAAACTGGAATATCTATTTTTTCAATTTGGATAATATTAATAAGTTTATCAAGTATAGTATTCCATGGTTTAAGTAAATAATCTTCTTCCACTTGGTAACAATTAGCTTCAATTATATACACATCTTTCTTGTCTATAATACTTAAAAATTTATCTTTAAGTTTCGTTTTACCTATTCCAGCTTCCCCTATTATAAGAACTGGCTTTGAATCTTTATCATATATGAATTTCTTATAGTTTCTCTCTAGAAATTGAAGTTCTTTATTTCTTCCATAAAAAAATTCTTTATTACTCAAATTTTTCTTTTCGTACAAATTTCTCCTAAATAAAATATTTTCATATAACTCTCTAGTTTCTAACTCAGGAGTTATTCCTAACTCATCATCTAATCTCTTTAGCAGCCTGTTGTAAATATCAATAGCTCTATTATAAGCTCCTTTATTGCTATAAAGTTTCATCAAAATTCTATGTGCCTTTTCATCAAATTCATCAGCTTCGATTAATAATTTTGCATAATTTTCAACTAAATCATATTCATTTTTAAATTGACTTTCGTTTATTTTTTTATAAAGCTTTGATATATATATATCTTTAAAGTTCTCTCTTGTACTTAGCAGCCATTCATCAAATTTTTGAGCGTCTTTAACCAAAAAACCCTGTAAAAACTCTCCTGAATACGCTTTAATATCATTATCGCTATCGGATAAAAAAACATCCAAATCTACATGTAAATCTATTTCAGGATTTAACATAACAATCTGTTTTTGTGGAGATATGATAATATCCATCTCAAAAGATTTTCTTATCTTATACATCGTATTTCTCAAATTCTTTTTTGCTTTTGTTTCTGAAAGTTCTCCCCACAAAAGTGCAACTAACTCATCTCTAGTTGCTTCTCTATTTACTACTAAATAGTAAAACAAAGCTTCTGCTTTTCTTAAAGGAAAAGTTATTTTTTTGCCATCCTTTATTACAGTAGGGGTATTAAACATCTTTACATGTATTAAAGCCATATAATCCCACTTTCACTTAATTTATTAAAATCGAAGATTTATTCATATATTTCGACTAAATATATCAAAATCCTTTTTTTATTTAGGTACTGGGTGCTGGGTACTAGGTACTGGGTATTAGGTACTAGAAATAGAGAATAGGGAACAGTGAACAGGGAAGAGGGAAAATAAATAAAGCCCTGAATAACCAGGGCTTCTCTTATTAAAGTAATGGGTATTAAACTTATTCTAATGCAATACTTCTAAAACAGAATAATAGATTTTTTCAAAGTCGTTAGCTATAGATAATAATCCTTCATATGCTTCAACGATTTGTGGAGTATAATGTTTAACAGGATAAGGTTTTAATCCTTTGTTATTTTCTACAAGTATTTTTTCAATAGCATCCCAATATTTTTTATCTAATTTTTCTTCAGCCTTATAATTTAAAATATAATGATATACGTTTGATATCCTCAAAACTGGAATATCTGAATTGTTTTCGATCTCAATATTATCATTAGCAATTACAACGATTGGTCTAAAGTGAACATATGGTACATCTTCGGCATTAATTTTCTTTAATTCTTCATTTAAAAACCTTTGCTGTATTCCTATATGTCTATAGATTTGTGCTGTTACATTATGTATTGGAACTTCCTTACCTGAAGCATTATATCTTTTCCATGCCCCATCCTTTGATATTACAATTTTTCCTGAATTTGAATTGTCTCCATAATTTTTAACCTCAATACAAAACACGCCATTTTCAGATATAATGATGCTATCGGATTCAACAGTTGTATTCTCTACTTCTAATCGAATACTTCCTAAGTTTTTAATTACATCCCTATAAAGAAAAAGTTCTTCATTTAACCTTTTTTCTCCAGCTAACCCTGATCGGCTTGCAAAATACATCTTATTAATATATTCATAGGCCTCTTTTGCAAAATCAGTAAATTTATTTGCTTTCTCTTTAATCTTTTCAATAAGTTCATAAAGTCTTTCTATTTCTGGGACATCTCTTAGATTTTCTACACTATTTGAAATTTCATCTAACTTATTAATATCAATCGCTGTTTTAATGTTATTTGGAGTACTAAAAAGCATATCCATAACTTCTTTTTCTTTTTCCATAAAATCTACCTGCTGATCAATTTTAATCATAACTTCATTCACTTCTGAAAAGTCATCTTTGAGTACTTTATGAGATAATATGTTACTAAATTCTTCATTTAATCTTGTCAATTCTCTTTTTATAAGATTAACAGTTTTCATTTTTTTCCTTTTTCTGGTTAACGCAGCTAAAATTTTCTTAATAACTAAATCAATAATAAGCTTAATAACACTCAATTCCACAATTAATATAAATATTCCTTTTCCTTCTTCAGGATCCAAAAAACTAATAAAAATAGCAAACATTAAAGCATAAAACAGTAATGGTAAAAGACGTAGATAATTAATTACAACAAAAACTACCAAAATCAAAAGTTCTATTATTTTCCAAATCATTTTTTCACCTCTTACTATATTGTATTTTCCCTTTTTATATTTACCAATGAAAAAATTATATCATAAACTATACATCTATAAAATTAAAATTTTATATTATGTAATTACCTACTTTTATCGGTAGTCTCTTTTTTCATCTTATTTATTTTCTTATTTATTTCTTTTAACACAAAAAACTTCGAGCTTATATGCCCGAAGTCAGACTGTAAATAAATAATTTATTTTATAACTCAACTTTTGAAAGTATTTCATTTTCTATATTATTTACTTGAGATTCTAAACTTTCAACCTGTTTTGATACTTTAGATACAAATTCCTCATCTTTTATAGAACCTAAATTTATTTTTACATTATATAAAGCTGAAAGGACTGCAGTCCTTGCCATCATAGCTGCAACAGCTCCATCTGTAACTGCATTTTTATTACCCTTTTCTACAACCTTTGCTGCAAACTCTAATAATTTAAAAGCATCTTCAGCTACTTCAAGAGGTACTAATGCAGCAGTTTTAAAGCTTTCTTGTATAGCCTTTTTTCTAGCCGCCTTTTCTTCCTCTGTATCCTTAGGTAATTTGAAAGCAGCCATTACTTTATTGAAAGCATCTGAATCTCTATCTATATCGTTAACAAATTTTTCTCTGTATTTAAAACAAATACTAACTATCTCTTTCATCTCATCTTCTACATCTTCATAACCCTTTTTACCTATAGTCAAATTACCAACCATTTCAATCAAACTAGCTGATAAAGAAGCACTTAAAGCCGCTACACTTCCTCCACCTGGAACAGGTGATTTAGAAGCTGTTTTTTCTAAAAATTCCTTAAGGTTTAAATCTTGTAACATAATACTGTCCCCCTATCTTCTTTATTAAAAACTAAAACGCCGTTTTTAATTACTTTTTCAACAGTACTTACACCAATATGATATGGTATATATTTATATGATGGAAACTCAAGAATTATAATGTCTCCTTTTTTACCTACATCTATACTTCCTATGCTATCAGCCCTGTCTATTGCAGCAGCTCCATTAATAGTAAGTGCTGTAATAGCTTCTTCAGTAGTCATATTCATATAAAGTGTTGCTAATGCAAAAATTAGAGGTATTGACTCTGTATGACAGCTACCAGGATTCATATCAGTAGCTAATGCAATAGCTAAATTCTGGTCTATCATGTATCTAGCTCTAGCATAAGGCTCTTTTAAGCTAAATGCAGTGCCAGGTAAAAGCGTAGCAACAACTCCTTTTTCAGCCATCTGTCTTATTCCTTCATCTGATGCCTGCAGTAGGTGATCTGCTGAAACGGATCCTAATTCAGCTGCTAATTCAGCTCCTCCTAGCTGCACAATTTCATCTGCATGAATTTTTAGTTTAAATCCATATTCTTTAGCTTTTTTAAGATACCTTCTAGACTGTTCAACAGAAAATACATTCTTTTCGCAAAAAATATCACAGAATTCAGCTAATTTTCTTTCAGCAACAACAGGCAGTACTTCATCTATCATAAAATCTATAAATTCATCTTCTCTTCCTTTATAATCCTTTGGTACTGCATGAGGGCCTAAAAAAGTTTTTGCTATATCAATAGGATGTACATTATCAAGCTTAGCCATTACTTCTAACTGCTTAATCTCTGTTTTATAGTCTAATCCATAACCACTTTTTCCTTCTACTGTTGTCACTCCAAAAGAAAGCATTGAATCTAGTCTCTTTAATCCCGACTTGAATAATTCTTCTTCAGAAGCTTCTTTAGTAGCTTTAACTGTACTTACAATTCCGCCACCTCTTTTCATTATTTCCATGTAGCTATCTCCTCGAAGCCTCCAAGAAAATTCTTCAGCTCTATATCCTCCAAATACAAAATGAGTATGAGAATCTACAAAACCAGGTAACACAGCTTTTCCAATCGCATCTATTACTTCATAGTCTTTTTCATTATATTGTCTAAGTATTTCTTCTGTCTTTCCTACAGCTTTAATTATTCCATCTTCTATTACTACTGCCCCGTCATTAATTATCTTTAAATCAGACATCTCTTTACCTTGCTTAGCTTTAAAACCACTACAAGTAATAAGCTCGTTGGCATTCTTTATAATAATATTACCTTTCATGTAATCACTCCATTATCCTAGCTTCTAAAACTTGCTCCATAGAGAAGTCTTCTATGCCAAGGTAATATACAGCAGTATCAATTAACGCTTCCATTGGTACAAGACCTATAATCTCACTTCCAACTATATTTACACCGTATCTTCTCGCTTCTATTCTTATAAGTTCAAAAACTCTATAAAGTGCTGTCTTAGTATAATCTGTCATGTTCATTGAAACTTGAACAATTCCTCTGTCTTTAAGTTCTATTCCTATAGCCTTGCAATATCTTAATCCGCCGCTTATATGTCTAACTCTTCTAGCTATTTGATTAGCTATTTCTAAATTATCTGTAGATAAATTAACATTAAATGCAACTAAAGGCATCCTTGCTCCTACAGCAGTTACTCCAGCTGTTGGATGAATTTTATCTGGACCAAAATCTGGTTTCCAATCTGGGTCCTTAAGTTTTTCTTCCATACCCTCAAATTCGCCTTTTCTTATTTTAGCAAGATTTTGTCTTTCTGGTCTTGTAGCTGATTTTTCATATAAGAATATAGGTAAATTATACTTTTGGGCAGCTTCCTTAGCCACTTCTTTCGACAATTCGATAGCTTCTGTCATACTAACATTCTTAACAGGTATAAAAGGTACAACATCTACAGCTCCCATTCTTGGATGTTGTCCTTCATGCTTTGTCATATCAATTAGACGAGTAGCAACTCCGATAGCTTCAATAACTGCTTCTTTTAAAGGCTCTGGCTCACCAACTACTGTTACAACTAATCTATTATGATCTTCATCCCTTTGATAATCTAAAAGTTTAACTCCATCTTTTCCTCTGAACGGATTTACTATTTTCTCTATCTTTTCTAAATCTCTACCTTCACTAAAATTGGGTACACATTCTATTATCTTTTTCATTGCTGCCAAACCTATCTCCTCCTTAAGTTCAGTTCAATTCTTATCAGTAGTATGAGGGACTTAACGCCCCTCATACAGATTATTTATTCATTTTCTTAAACGCTTCGTCAACAAGACCTTTTACTAAATCTTCATCAGGAATATATGGTATTGTAATATGATCTGTTCCTTCATTCATTTTGTTGTATTCTATACAAGTTTCAATAGAATTTTCATTTCTAGCCCATGCACGTCTTGCTACTCCACCCATAACATCCCATGGCATTGCTCTTTTAATTATATTATCTACTCTTTGGCTACCATCTAGAACTAATCCAAAACCGCCATTAATAGCTTTACCTATTCCTACTCCACCACCATTATGAAGTGCTACAAGGCTCATACCTCTTGCGGCATTTCCTGCAAAACATTGTGTAGCCATATCAGCCATTATGTTACTACCATCTTTTATGTTAGCAGTTTCTCTGAATGGTGAATCTGTTCCTCCAGTATCGTGGTGGTCTCTACCAATCATTACAGGTCCAATTTCACCTTTTCTTACCATCTCATTAAATTTAAGAGCTATTTTCATTCTTCCCATTGCATCTTGATATAATATTCTAGCTTGAGTACCTACAACTAAATTATTCTTATCTGCATCTCTTACCCATATATAATTATCTCTATCTTGGAATCTTCTGTTTGGATCTATACATTCCATAGCAGCTTTATCTGTTTTAAGTAAGTCTTCACGCTTACCACTTAAGCAAACCCATCTGAACGGGCCATATCCATAGTCAAATAGAAGTGGTCCCATTATGTCCTCTACATATGATGGGAATATAAATCCATCTCTTTCATCCACACCATTTTTACATATTTCTTTAACTCCTGCATCATATACAGCTTTCATAAAACTGTTGCCATAGTCAAAGAAATATGTTCCTCTATCAACTAAAGTCTTTATTAATTCAAAATGACGTCTTAAAGATTTGTCTACTAATTCTCTAAATTTAGCTTTATTGGTCTTAAGAAGCTCTGTTCTCTCTTCAAATGTTAGCCCTTGTGGACAGTATCCTCCATCATATACTGCATGACATGATGTCTGGTCAGAAAGAAGATCTATATCTATATTATTTTCAACTGCATATTCTAATAAATCTACAACATTACCATAAAAAGCTATTGCAATACCTTCTTTTCTATCCATATATTCTTTAGCTAATTTGAATGCTTCTTCTGGTTTGTCTACTATTTTACTTACCCATCCTTGGCTAAATCTAGTCTGTATTCTTGAATAGTCAACTTCAGCAATAATTCCTACACCATTAGCTATCTGAGCTGCCTTACCTTGAGCTCCACTCATACCACCTAAACCAGAAGTTACAAACAAACGTCCTCTTAAATCTGCATCGTTTGATAAACCAAATTTTATTCTACCTGCATTAAGTATTGTATTATAAGTACCATGAACAATACCTTGAGGTCCTATATACATCCATCCACCAGCAGTCATTTGACCATAGTTTGCAACTCCTAACGCAGCTGCTCTATGCCAATTTTCTTGGTCATCAAACATACCTATCATTAAAGCATTTGTAATTATTACTCTTGGCGCCTCTGGTGATGATTTAAAAAGACCTAAAGGATGTCCTGACTCTATTACTAATGTTTGATCTTCTGTCATTACTTCAAGATATTTTTTGATAAGTCTATACTGCATCCAATTCTGACAAACCTGTCCTGTTTCTCCATAGGTAACAAGCTCATAAGGATAAAGAGCTATATCAAAATCAAGATTGTTGTCTATCATAACTTGAAACGCTTTTCCTTCTATACAATTACCTTTATATTCATCTATTGGCTTTGCTTTTATATTTCCTTCAGGTCTAAATCTATAACCGTAAATCCTACCTCTAGTCAAAAGTTCTTCTAAAAACTCTGGCGCAAGTTTTTCATGCCACTTTTCAGGTATATATCTTAATGCATTTTTTAATGCTAACTCGGTTTCTTTTTGTGATAAAACAAACTCTCTTTTAGGTGCTCTTCTTATACCTTCAACGAATTTTGGCATTTCTGGCAATTTCTCAAACATATCTTCTAGTTTAATAGTCATTGCCTTGGAAATATCAATATTTGATATCATACTAACACCCCTTAATTAGAATAGTCCTGTTATTTCACCATCTTTAGATATATCCATGTTGTTAGCTGCAGGTACTTTAGGTAATCCTGGCATTGTCATAATATCTCCTGTTAAAGCTACTAAAAACTTAGCTCCAGCAGATACTTTTATTTCTCTAACAGTTACTCTAAAGCCTGTAGGTCTTCCCTTTAATGTTGGGTCATCTGATAATGAATACTGAGTTTTTGCCATACATATAGGCATCTTATCTAAGCCTAACTCTTCTATCTGTTTAATTTGTTTTTCACACTTCTTAGTAAAGTCAACTCCATCTGCACCATAAACTTCTTTAGCTATTATTTCAATTTTTTCTTTTATTGGTAAATTAACATCATATAAAGGTTTGAAATTAGAAGGTTTATTTTCTATAGTTTCTACAACTTTCTTAGCAAGCTTAATTCCACCTTCTCCACCTTTTGCCCATACTTTTGATAATACTACTTCTGCTCCAGCATCTTTACACTTATCGAATAATAAGTTTAATTCTTTTTCTGTATCTGATGGGAACTCATTAATAGCTACTACAACTGGAACACCGAATTTTTGAACATTTTCTATATGTTTTTCAAGGTTTCCAAAACCTTTTTCTAAAGCTTCAAGGTTTTCTTCATTTAATTTATCCTTTGGTACTCCTCCGTGATTCTTAAGTGCTCTTACAGTAGCTACTATTACAGCACAATCTGGTTTTAACCCTGCAAATCTACACTTAATATTAAAGAATTTTTCTGCACCTAAATCAGCACCAAATCCTGCTTCTGTTACAACGTAGTCTGCTAATTTTAATGCAAGTTTTGTAGCCATAATGCTGTTACATCCGTGTGCAATATTTGCAAATGGCCCTCCATGTATAAATGCAGGTGTATTTTCTAATGTTTGTACCAAGTTTGGTTTTATAGCATCTTTAAGTAATATTGTTAATGCTCCTGTTGCATCTAAATCATTTGCAGTTACTGGTTTGTTATCATATGTATATGCTACTATCATATTGCCTATTCTTTCTTTTAAATCTTCTAAGCTAGTTGCTAAACAAAGGATTGCCATAATTTCAGAAGCAACAGTTATATCAAATCCATCCTCTCTAGGAACTCCGTTTGCTCTTCCACCTAGTCCTACTACAATATTTCTTAAAGCACGGTCATTCATATCAAGTACCCTTTTCCAAACAATTCTTCTAGGGTCTATATTTAATTTATTTCCTTGATGTAGATGGTTATCAAGTAATGCTGCTAATAAGTTATGTGCTGTAGTTATTGCATGAATATCTCCTGTAAAATGTAAGTTTATATCTTCCATAGGAACAACCTGAGAATATCCTCCACCTGCTGCTCCTCCCTTTACACCAAAACAAGGACCTAATGAAGGCTCTCTAAGTGTTGTTATAGCTTTTTTACCTATCTTATTTAATCCCATGCTTAAACCTATGTTTGTTGTAGTTTTTCCTTCTCCTGCTGGAGTTGGATTTATTGCTGTAACTAAAATAAGCTTTCCATCTGGTTCATTTTCTAGTCTTTTTAATACATCTAATGATACTTTTGCCTTATACTTTCCGTATAGCTCCAATTCATCCTCTAAAATATCACATTTTTTTGCAACCTCTGTAATTGGCTGCATTTTAGCATTTTGTGCGATTTCAATATCACTCGGTACTTTAACCATTTTTCCCACCCTCTCCTTTTTTTTAACTCTAATTGTAATTATAATATTTTGTCGTCGCTAATTCGTCTAATTTTAATCTTTATTTCAAATTTTCTGATATTTTAGTACAAAAAATACAACCAAAGACAAAATAGTCTTTGGCTTTTACTTAGCTGCTTCTTTTAATGCATCTAAATTTTGAAGTGCTATATCTCTTTTGATTTTTAATAATTCAACATTCTTCTTATCTATAACACTTTTTAAATCCTGTATAGAAGCTTTTAGTTTTTCTTTAAGCTTTTCATCTTTTTTGTCTAATTTTATTTTTTGGCTAAGTCTTTCAAAAATAGGTTCTAGATATTTTGACATATCCATAGCCTTAGCCCATTCATTAATTTCTCCATATAAATGTATCTGCCTAATATTGTATTTTAATTTTTCAATCTCGCCATCAGGATTTCCTTTATACATATTTAAAAAGTTCGAAAGACGCAAAGTTACACTATTCGTATTAAATAAAGAGTTAATTTCATTTTTAACATCTGCTGATATTGTCAAATTATCAAGAGCTTCTTCAAATTTCCTTATGTCTTCTTCTCTTATACCATCTTTTACAACATCTAACTCATAATCATTCCATTTTTTATGAACATTAACAATTACTTTATTTACAGCTTCCCACGCTTTTTTTATTTTCTCTTCTATATCTGTCTCTTTTTTTCCTTCCTCAGATTTTTTCTCTGATTGTCCCATCTTGTCTTTTGATTCATCTTGCTTTTTATCTTTCTGCTGTTTATCTTTTTCGTCTTCCTTCTTTTTATCTTCTTTTTTAGATTCTGCTGCCTTCTCTTTCTCCTCTTTTATCTTTTCTATTTCTTTAAATATATTTTCTACATCTTCTACCATTCCCTTCAATGAAGTAGGTATTTCATCTTTATTTGTCTTGGGCGACGGTTTTTCTTGTTGTTTACTACAGGATATACTAACTGGTAAAATTATCAGAATAAGTATTAAAACAAAAAATACTCTTTTAAACTTTACTGTCTTTCTCAACTTAAATCACCTCAAGGTTAGTATATCCCAATCTTTATATTTTTAATGTTTTTTCTTAATTAATCTTCAATAATTTTTACGTAAACCTTTCTGAATCTTGGTCCGTCAAACTCACACAAATATATACCCTGCCATGTACCTAAAAGCAACCTCCCATCTTCTATAAAAACTGTTTCTGAAAAACCTAATAAACTAGCTTTTATATGTGCTGAAGAGTTTCCTTCAATATGCTTATAGTTATCATCAAATGGTATTATTTTATTAAGCTCCATCAGCATATCAAACTTTACATCAGGGTCAGCATTTTCATTTATTGTCATTCCAGCTGTTGTGTGTGGTATAAAAATATAACAAACTCCACTTTTAACTTTTGAATTCTTTACTATTTCTTGTACTTTTCTTGTTATATCTATAAACTCTGTATGCTTTTCTGTTTTTATCTGTAAAGTTTTTATCAAACAAACCACTCCTTTAAGTTATTTACTAAACATCTTGTCAACCATATTCTTAAACTCCTTAAAAAGAATTATACCCCTATTTAGATTTTCTTCTGTACACAACACATCTACTAAACTTCTATAATACCACTCTTGTTTATCTCTTCCTCTTTTAAATCGCTGCCATACTTTTTCACCCATTTTTTTATATGCTTCGTACATAGTACTAATATTATGTAATTTATCTGCACATGAAACAACTTGTTCTTCAAATGAAGCAGTTTTTAGATATTCAATAGTATGCTTTTTCCTATCTTCCCATGGTAATGTTTTATCAGGTTCTGAACATCCTTTTACAATTTTAGCCACTTTTTCACCGAATTCGCTCTGTATAAACTCTAATGTAATAGATGTGTCTTCTACAGTATCATGTAAAATACCAGCAGCAACTATCTCTTCAGATAATCCCTCTTTTAAAAGCATCATACCTACTGTATATGGGTGAGTAATATATGGAATATCTGTACATTTCCTAGTTTGATTTTTATGGGCCTTAGCTGCTACTTCAATAGCTCTTTCAATCATAATAATTATCGCTCCTTCATTGCGTATTTATATATAAATAATACCCATACCAACTATTAAAATGCAAATTTATTGCCCTTAGTTAGAAGAAAAAAGAACCAAAAAAATAAGGCAATGAACCTAATCCATTGTCTTAGTGGTTCATTGCCTCAGTTTTTATTCTCTTATTACATTGCTCTTTTATATATTTCCATAATTTCTTCTAAACTTGCCTGCTTTGGATTTGTAAATCCACATGCATCTTTTAATGCATTTTCTGAAAGTGTTTTTATATCTTCTTCTTTAGCTCCTAATTCCTCTAATCCTGATGGAATACCTACATCAGCAGATAATTTTTTGATTGCTTCTATAGCTTTTTCAGCTGCTTCTTTTGCTGAAAGACCTTCTATATTTTCTCCCATAGCCTTAGCTATATCTGCTAATCTTTCAGGTACTACCTTAGCATTATATTCTTGTACGTGAGGTAATAATACCGCATTACATACTCCGTGTGGTAAGTCATAAAAACCTCCTAGCTGGTGAGCCATAGCGTGAACATAACCTAAACTTGCATTATTAAAAGCCATACCAGCTAAAAATTCAGCATAAGCCATTTTATCTCTTGCTTCACGGTCTTGACCATTTTCAACTGCTTTTCTCAAGTATTGAGAAATTAGTTCAACGGCCTTTAACGCACAAGCATCAGTTACAGGAGTAGCTTCAGTTGATACATAAGCTTCTACTGCATGTGTCAAAGCATCCATTCCTGTAGCAGCAGTTAATGATTTAGGCATTTCTAACATTAATAAAGGATCATTCACTGCTAAGTTAGGTGTTGTACGCCAGTCCACAATAGCCATTTTTATGTGTCTTTCTTCATCTGTTATAATGCAGAATCTTGTCATTTCACTTGCTGTTCCAGCGGTTGTATTTACAGCTACTAAAGGTAACATTGGCTTAGTTGATTTATTTACACCTTCATAGTCCTTAATTGAACCTCCATTTGTAGCAACTAGCCCTATACCTTTAGCACAATCATGAGGAGAACCTCCACCAAAAGATATAATAAAATCGCAGTCATTTTCTTTTAATAATTTTAAACCATCTTCTACATTTTTAACAGTTGGGTTAGGTTGAGTACCATCATAAATAACGTATTCTATTCCCTCTGTGTCTAATACTTCTGTTAATTTGTTTACTAAACCAATTTCTACTAATACTTTATCAGTTACTATTAAAGCTTTCTTGAGTCCTAGAGATTTTATTTCTTTTCCTGCTTCTTTTAGACAACCAGGACCCATTAAACTTACAGGTGGCATAAAAAATCTGAAAGTCTTATCCATCCTTTATCCTCCTTAAAAATCGTTATCTTGAAAATATTCTTTACAATTTGATAATACAATATTCATTGTTAAAAAACTAACTCAAAATTTTAAAAAATAAGCTAAATTTTAAAAAAAATATATATAATAAACATATATTGATAAATAATTAACATAGTGCTTGTTTTATGATATAATTTAATTTATCAGAATTGTAACAATAGAGGTGATAACATGTTGAACAGCTTTGATAGGAATTTAGAAATTTTAGATGGATTCGAAACAGACTATTTAAGAATTTTTTATTATGATTTTACTAAAAAATATAAGGGCAAATACAAATCATATGAATACAACAGACTCTGCACAATAATTGAAGGTGAAAAAAAAGTTAAGGTTAATGATGATTACACTTTTAAATACAATAGTAACCAATTTATCTTGTTACCTCCCCACTCTAGTGTCGAAATGGAAATAAATATTCCTACCAAAGCACTAGTTTTAGAACTAAACAGTAACTTAATTTATAACATAAGCAATAAAATATCTCTAGATTTAGAAATAGAAACAGATAGGTTAATTTATAATGATTTGTTTATTGCTACAAGTGACAATGAGATAAAAAATTGTATATCAAAGATTATAAAAACTTACAATAGTTCTGATAAAAATAAAGAATTCTTAATAGATTTATACGCTCAGGAAGTTATTTATAACTTACTTAAAATAAAAGGCGCTAGTCTAATATTAAACACAGAATATAAAAATCCCATTTATAAAGCTATTAGATATATGGAAGAAAACTATAACAAATCCATAAATATAAAGGATATAGCGTGGAATTTAAATATGTCTGAATCAAATTTCTCTTTGTATTTTAAAAAGATAATAGGAATTTCACCAAAAGAATATTTGAAAAACATCAGGTTATCCAAAGCAGAAGAACTTTTAAAAGAGTATAATGTTACAGAAGTAGCATATAGTGTAGGATATGAAAATATTTCTCATTTTATAAAATTATTTAAAAGTAAATATGGTCTGACACCAAAACAATACAAAAAAAACTACTATCAAAAAAACTTAATTAATTCAAATAATATATTTTGATTTCCCTCTTTAAATATTCTATATCGTATGTTATAATATACCCATAAGGGGTATATAGAAGGAGGGATTATAATATGAAAAAAGCAGTAATTAACCCAAATAGATGTGATCAATCACCATTTTGCCCTGTAGTTAGAGCATGTCCTGTTAATGCTATTAAGCAAAAAAAAGAAGGATTTTTTAAAGTATCTACTCCTGAAGTAGATCCTGATATCTGTATTGGTTGTGGCAAGTGTGTAAACTATTGTCCTCATAGAGCAGTTGAAATGGTTGAAAAATAGACATATAGCACAAATATCTGAAGAAAAAAGCGGCCATTGGCCGCTTATAATTTATATATATTTAATAGATATAACTTTATTTTTTTCAATATATAATTCATCACTTAATCCATCAACTATTACAAGTCCTCTTCCACCAATTTTTAAATCCATAGGATCATACTCATCTATATTATAGTCAATGCCTGTACCTTCATCAGTTACTTCAATCCTAATTAATTCATCCTGTATTGCTAAATAAACATTGACTATCTTGCATTCATCCTGTTTATTCCCATGGACTATACTATTTATTATAAGTTCATTTAAAATAAGTTTTACATCAAAAATAATACTTTCATCACAAATAATTCTGTCAACTTCACTTATTATTCCGTCTAAAATACTCTTAACCTTATACAAGTCGCTAGAAATAGCTTCATTGATTATTAAATTCAATAAAATCACACACCCATCTAATATTATATATTTTTATAATAATATTATTGAATTTACACAAAAAATATTATACCCCGTTGGACAAACAGTTAATCAAAATTTTTCAAAAAAATTTATTATAAATTTCGGAAAGTGTATTTTAGATTTTATCAATTTCAGTTTTAATTATCATGTTTAATATTATTATATCAGGGTATTGAGTATATTGAAAATATTTGAATCAAAAATATTTGAAAGGAGTTTTTATTATGGATAAATATGTATGTGTAGCTTGTGGATACGTATATGATCCTGAAAAAGGAGACCCTGATAACGGTATTGATGCTGGAACAACTTTCGAAAATATACCAGATGATTGGATGTGCCCTATATGTGGCGTTGGTAAAGATATGTTTGAAAAGGTTGAATAATCCTAAAAGCTTCCTTTTGGAAGCTTTTTTTGTGTTATAATTTATAAAGTAAGTTTTAAGGGGGGCTTATATGTCTAAACAACTTAAAGCTGATTTAGCTCTTTTATTAGTTACAATCGTTTGGGGGTCTACTTTTGTAATAACAAAAAATGCTCTTGAAGATATTCCTACATATAATTTCTTGACTATCAGATTTATTCTTGCTTTTGTAGTCTCTTCTCTAATATTCTTCAATAATATAAAAAATTTAAACAAAAAGACTATATTTTTAGGTTCTATCATTGGTATAGTTCTATTTGCTGGATATGCATTCCAAACTGTTGGTTTATTATATACAACAGCATCTAAATCTGGTTTTATAACTGGATTTTCGGTTGTATTAGTCCCAGTTTTTTCTGCAATTTTGCTTAAAAAAATACCAAATACATCTACTATAATTGGAGTATTACTAGCGATATTAGGACTCGGATTTATGACTCTTAATACGAACTTATCTCTCAATATAGGTGATTTTTATACTTTAATATGTGCTTTTGCATTTGCTTTTCATATAATACTGGTTGGAAAATATACTTCCCAAGTTGATTCGATAGCTTTAGCCGTTATACAAATAGGAATTGTAGGAATGTTAAGTTTGATTTTTTCTCTGTCTACAGAAAACTTCATTATCCCTAAATCTTTAGATATATGGATTGCTATATTTATTACAGGTGTTCTAGCTACATCTGGAGCATATATAATTCAAAATACTATGCAAAGATTTACATCGCCTACACATACTGCCTTAATATACACAGCAGAACCTGTTTTTTCTGCTATATTCGCTTATATACTTCTTAATGAAGTTATGACAACTAAAGCAATTTTAGGAAGCATACTTATTCTTACAGGGATGATTGTTAGCGAAATAAAATTTAATAAAAGTTAAAGAGGGACTCTTTAGGTCCCTCTTACTTTGTCAACAAACTTTCAATAGTCTCCCATACCTTCTCTACATTTATCTTCTTAGTTGCAGAAAATGGTATTATTAAGTTTCTATCTTCTACTCCTAATTCTTTTGCTATTATTGATATGTGCTTTTGCCACTTACCTTTAGCAATTTTATCTGCTTTAGTAGCTATAATTATCCCCTTATAGCCAAAAGATTTTATCCAGTTATACATCATCTTATCGTGCTGACCTGGAGCGTGTCTAATATCTAAAAGAAGAAAAACTTCTTTTAATGATTTTCTATTTGTTAGATAATTTTCTATCATCTTACCCCATTTTTCTCTCTCTTTTACCGAAACCTTAGCATATCCATATCCAGGTAAATCTACTAATCTAAACTCATCATTTATACTGTAAAAGTTTATTGTTTGTGTTTTTCCAGGTTGAGAACTAGTCCTCGCAAAATTTCTTCTATTAATCAAAGCGTTAATAAGTGAAGACTTTCCTACATTAGACCTTCCAGCTAAAGCTATTTCTGCTACTCCTTCACTTGGATACTGATCCTCATTTACTGCTGTAATTAGTAATTTTACATCTCTAATCTTCATCGCCATCATCCTTTTTCACTAAAGCATTTTCTAATACTTCATCCATATTCTTAACCAATACAAATTCTAATCTTCTCTTAACTTTATCAGGTATTTCTTCCATATCCTTTTTGTTATCCCAAGGCAATAAAACTTTTTTAATACCTGCTCTATGTGCTGCTAAAACCTTCTCTTTTATTCCACCTACAGGCAATACTCTACCTCTTAAGGTAATTTCACCTGTCATGGCTACATCACTTCTAACTGGAATATTTGATAAAGCAGATATTACAGCAGTGGCCATTGTTATACCTGCTGATGGTCCATCTTTAGGAATAGCTCCTTCTGGAACATGAATGTGTATATCCTTTTCTTTATAAAAATCATCTTCTATTCCTAATTCGCTAACCTTTGACCTAATATAGCTTATACCTGCCATTGCTGATTCCTTCATTACATCTCCAAGCTGTCCTGTAAGCTGCAATTTACCCGTTCCATTCATACAATTAACTTCAATAGATAAAGTTTCTCCACCAAATGCAGTCCAAGCTAGACCTGTTGCTATTCCGACCTGATGCTCATCAGCTACTTTTTCATATCTAAATTTAGCAATACCCAAGTATTTATGCAGATTACTACTATTTATTCTTACAGTTTTTACATTATCCTCTACTATCTTTTTAGCAACTTTTCTGCATATATTCGCTATATTTCTTTCAAGATTTCTAACACCAGCTTCTCTTGTATATTTATTTATAATATCTCTTATAGTATTTTCTGATATTACTATGTTTTCTTTTTTCAAACCGTGTTCTTTCATCTGTTTAGGCAATAGATACTTTATTGCTATCTGTACTTTTTCTTCTTCTGTATAACCAGATATTCTTATAACTTCCATTCTGTCAAGCAATGGTCTTGGAATTGTAGATGTTGTATTTGCTGTTGTTATAAACATAACCTTTGATAAATCAAAAGGTACTTCTAAATAATGGTCAGTAAATGTACTGTTTTGCTCAGGGTCTAAAACCTCCAATAATGCTGATGCTGGATCTCCTCTAAAATCACTACTTAATTTATCTATTTCATCAAATAAAAATACAGGATTTTTTGAACCTACTTTTCTCATTGAAGATATTATCCTACCTGGTATAGCCCCTACATATGTCCTTCTGTGCCCTCTGATTTCTGCTTCATCTCTTACTCCACCAAGAGACATTCTGACAAATTTTCTATTTAAAGACTTAGCTATAGATTTAGCAATTGAAGTCTTTCCAACTCCAGGAGGCCCAACTAAACACAAAATAGGACCTTTCATATTTTTTGCTAACTGTCTTATAGCTAGATATTCAAGAATTCTCTCTTTAACATCTTTAAGACCATAATGGTCTTCATCTAATATTTCTCTAGATTTCTTAATATCAATTCTATCTTTAGTCTTCTTGTCCCAAGGAAGCTCAATAATCCACTCTAAATAATTTCTTATAACACCAGTCTCTGCTGAGGCTGGAGATAATCTTAATAATCGGTCTGCTTCCTTTAGTGCCTTTTCTTTTACTTCTTTTGGCATTTTTATTTTATTTATTTTTTTCTTATACTCTTCAACTTCAGCTTCTATTCCATCCTCTTCGCCTAATTCCTTTTGTATAGCCTTTAACTGTTCTTTAAGGTAATATTCCTTCTGCAATTTGTTTATTTGCTTTCTCACTCTTTGATATATTTTCTCTTCGATTTCTAATACTTCTATTTCTTCTTTCAAAATTATATAAAGAGTTTCCAATCTTTCATAAGGGTTAAAAGCTTCCAGTATTTTTTGTTTATCCTCTGGTTTTAGTTGAATATAAGACGCTATAACATCTGCTAATCTTCCTGGTTCATCAATTTCAGAAACTGTAATCACTACATCTGGAGAAACCTTATTACCTACTTTAACATATTCCTCAAAGGCTTCTAATACAAGCCTCATCATAGCCTCTGTTTCTATATCCTTTTCTTTTTCAGTATCGTAAATAAGTTCTTCTATCTCTACCTCGAAATATGGATCTTCTTTTAAAATCTCAGTAATTCTGCCTCTATTAATTCCTTCAACTAAAACTCTAATAGCATCTCCTGGTAGTTTTAACATCTGCTTAATCTTACATACTGTTCCTACATGGTAAAAATCTTCTGTTGAAGGCATATCTACCTTAGCTTCTTTTTGCGATGTAAGGAAAATAAGTGAATTATTTACCATAGCCTGTTCTAAAGCATTAATAGACTTATCTCTACCAACATCAAAATGCATTACCATATATGGAAATACAGAAAGCCCCCTTAATGGTATAAGAGGTATTACTCTTTTTCTGTTTACTACCTTGTTTTCTTCCATAGCATCAACTCCTTTAGGTGTCAAATCAGTAATATATAACTTACATCTATCTAACTATATTCTTTCTTTTCTGCAAAATTTTTAGTCCATAAGAATCTATTTTTCTTTTTCACACTATAGTTTATAGCTAATATAGATAACGAAACTAAAGATACCATAAAAAGGCTTTTCCACTCTATATTAATACCTAACATTCCTAAAAATGAATATGTGTTAAAAAGCATATGTAAAGTTACTGAACATAAATACCCGTAAATATCATAAATAAAACATAATATTATGCCTGTTACAAACGTATAAATATATGTTTTATAGTCAAAATGAGTGAAAGCAAAAATAGCAGAAGAAAGTAATACTGCAACAATCTTTTTATTAAATAAGCTTGAAAGCCAATTGTCATATATCAATACTCTAAAAGTAAACTCTTCTACTACTGGGGCTATTATAGATGTTAATACAAAAAACATTAAATAGTCAATAAATTGTTTTTGATAAATCAAATTATTTCCACTGCTATCTAAAATAAAACTAGTTATTGCTTGAAGTATGAAAAATAAAAATGGTGATATAAATACAACCTGTAAAATAAAGTTAATATTTATATTAAACTTAAGTTTATTTATAGGATAAAAAGTCTTAAATGTCTTATTATCCAATATATTAAATCTATATATTAAAATTAAGAATACAATAACAGAAGGGAATAAGAAAAGTCCATCATAAAAAAGTAGAAGAAAAATCTCACAAATAGGCAGTACATATTTAAGCAGTTTTTGATTTAATTTATCTAAAAAAATCCACATTTCTACATACTGCTTTAAAAGAATTACTATCAAAAATATTGTAAAAATAAATTTTACATACGACAATACTCCCACATCAATCCCCCCAATGGTATACAATAATATTTTATCAAAAATAATACAACTTTCAATTAAAAATAAGTTTTATCACTTAGGGAGGATTAAAATATGAAAAATGCCCGCATAAGCGGACATTTTATGACACAGATTCTTTATTATCTTGCTTTTTTCTAGTCCTTCTCTTCTTCTTTTCAGCTAAAACAAAAGTAGGTTTAGATTTATTTAAAATAGTATCTTTAGTGATAATGCATTTTTTAATATCATCTCTAGTAGGTATTTCATACATAATATCTAGCATGATTTCTTCTAAGATACCCCTTAAACCTCTAGCACCAGTCTTTCTTTCAATAGCTTTTTGAGCCACTACTTCTAATGCTTCATCATCAAATTCAAGTTCAACGTCATCCATTTTAAACAGCTCTTTGTATTGCTTAACAATAGCATTTTTAGGCTTAGTAAGAATATCTTTCAATGCTTCTTTATCAAGCTGCTCTAATGTAACTATAACTGGTATTCTTCCTACGAACTCTGGAATAAGTCCGTATTTCAATAAATCCCCTGGCTCAATTTGTTTTAACAGCTCTCCTACATCTTTTACTTCCTTACTTTGTATTTCAGCTCCAAAGCCCATAGACTTCTTACCTATTCTTCTTTGTATTATCTTTTCTATACCATCAAATGCTCCACCAACTATAAATAGGATATTAGTAGTATCTATTTGAATAAACTCCTGATGAGGGTGTTTCCTTCCTCCTTGAGGAGGAACACTAGCAATTGTCCCTTCTAAAATTTTAAGAAGTGCTTGCTGAACGCCTTCACCACTAACATCTCTAGTAATTGATGGATTATCAGATTTTCTTGCTATCTTATCAATCTCATCTATATAAATAATACCTTTTTCTGCCCTTTCAATGTCATAATCTGCTGCTTGTATTAATTTAAGCAAAATATTTTCAACATCTTCTCCAACATATCCTGCTTCAGTTAAAGAAGTAGCGTCAGCTATAGCAAAAGGAACATTTAAGATTTTAGCAAGAGTCTGAGCAAGCAGTGTCTTACCTGAACCTGTAGGACCAATTAATACAATATTACTCTTTTGTAATTCAACATCTTGGTCAGTAATCTTTCGGTTTATGCGTTTGTAATGATTATACACTGCAACAGCTAATGCTCTTTTTGCTCTGTCCTGCTTTATTACATACTGGTCTAATATTTCTTTTATTTCCTTTGGTTTAGGAAGCTCATTTAAATCGAATTCCATTATTTCTTCAAATTCTTCATCAATTATTTCTTGGCATAACTCAATACACTCATCACAAATATATACATTAGGTCCTGCTATTAGTCTTCTAACTTGGTCTTGAGTTTTTCCGCAAAAAGAACATTTCAGCTGTTTTTGTTCAAATCTTGACATTATGACACCTCTCTTAATGTTATTTCCTAAAAGTTATTACATCATCTATTAATCCGTATTCCTTTGCTTCATGTGCTGACATAAAGAAATCTCTATCTGTATCTCTTGAAATTCTTTCGTATGATTGACCTGTTCTTTCACTTAAAATTTTATTTATCTTCTCTCTCATTTTAATTATTCTCTCAGCATGTATCCTTATATCTTCAGCCTGACCTCTAGTTCCTCCTAAAGGCTGATGTATCATAACCTCAGCATTAGGAAGTGCAAATCTCTTACCCTTAGCTCCAGCTGCAAGTAAAAATGCTCCCATACTAGCTGCCATTCCTATGCATATTGTTGAAACATCAGGCTTAATATACTGCATTGTATCATAAATTGCAAAACCTGCAGTTATGGAACCTCCTGGACTATTTATATAAAGCTGAATATCTTTATCAGGATCCTCTGCTTCTAAGAATAACAACTGAGCTACTACTAAACTTGCAGTTGTATCATTAATTTCATCAGTTATGAAAATAATTCTTTCTTTTAATAGTCTGGAATAAATATCGTATGATCTTTCGCCTCTATTAGTCTGTTCAACAACAACTGGCACTAATGCCATAGACTATCCCTCCTGGTTAAAAGTCTACTGAAATTTAGCATTTTCTACTAAAAATTCAGCTGTTTTCCTTTTAATTATACCCTCTTTAATATATTCTAACTCTTCTTGTCTTATATTTTTCTTGAATTTTTCAAAATCTTGTCCGTATTGTTCAGCAATTTTCTTTAATTCTTCATCTAAATCTTCTTCTGTCTCTTTTATGTTTTCTTTCTTAGCTATTGCTTCTAAAACTAATTCTGTTTTCACTGTCTTTTCAGCTTCTGGTCTGAACTTTTCTTTTAAATCTTCTATCTTAGTATTTGTTAATTCTAAGTATTTATTTAAATCTAATCCCTGATATCTTAAAGTAAACTCAAAATTTCTTACTTGATAATCTACTTCATTTTCAATCATTACTTCTGGTATATCAACTTCTGCTGCTTCTACAACTTTTTCTATTACTTTATTTTCTTTTTCAGCTTTTTCTCTTTCTTTAGCTTGTTTTTCTAATCTTTTCTTAATATCTTCTTTTAATTCATCTAAAGTATCAAATTCACTAACATCTTTTGCAAATTCATCATCTAATTCAGGTAAGTCTTTTTGTTTAATTTCATGTATTTTTATCTTGAATGTAGCATCTTTACCAGCAAGGTCTTCTGCATGATATTCTTCTGGAAACTTCACATTTATTTCGAATTCTTCATCTTTATTCTTGCCAACTAATTGTTCTTCAAAACCAGGTATAAATCTGCCTGAACCAATTTCTAATATTTGATTATATGCTGTTCCGCCTTCAAATTTCTCTCCATCTACATATCCTTCATAATCAATTGTTAATATATCTCCTTCTTTTGCTGGTCTATCTGTTACTTCTACTAATCTAGCGTTTCTTTCTTGCATTGATTTTAATTCATCTTCAACATCTTTTTCTGTAACATTATACTCAATCTTTTCAATTTCTATACCTTTATAGTCACCTAACTTAACTTCTGGCTTAACTATTACTTCTGCTGTAAATACTACAGGCTTACCACTTTCAATTTGCTCTATGTCAATTACTGGTCTATCTACTGGCTCTAAGTTGTGTTTTTTTATTGCTTCATTATATGCTTCAGGAAAAACAATGTTTATAGCATCTTCATAGAATATTCCTTCTCCATATCTTGCTTCTATAATTGCTCTTGGAGCTTTACCTTTTCTGAAACCTGGTATATTGAACTTATGTCTGTTCTTTAAATATGCTTTTTGAACTCCCTCTTTAAATTTTTTTTCATCAACTTCAATTTTTAAAGTTACATTATAATTCTCTTTTTTAATGATTTCTGAATTCATTTTCGCTCCTCCTCATTTCTTTTAGTTGTTTAATATTTTTATGTAGTTTTCATTTTCTGTCCTTAATTAGTAATTATCGCCTTTTGATGCCATTTTTATAATCCATTTGTTCTAATCCATAGGAAATCAGTCTTGAACCACTATATTATATCATAAAAATTTTTTCAATGTCTATTATTGTCTTATTTTGTATAAAATACTTTTTTTGAAAATACGAAAAAAACCAATGGTTCACCCATTGGCTTTTTACTTTATGTCAGTGGTGCGGGTGGAGGGACTCGAACCCCCACGCCAAAGGCACTAGATCCTAAGTCTAGCGCGTCTGCCAATTCCGCCACACCCGCGTAATCCATAAGCGTTTTGCCGACAAAATTAATTATACATACTATTATATACATTGTCAATAGTTTTTTGCTATTTTGTTGCCCACTATTCGATGTTCTTAATTCTTAATTCTTAATTCGTAATTCACTATTCGTCATTCGACTGTCGAAAAATGAATAACCAAATAATTTTGCATTTCCAATTTTCAATTTTTTATTCCTGTCCTCTGTCCCCTACTTAGTTTTCTCCTGCCCTCTGTACCCTGGCACCTATTCTCTAATTCCAGTACCAAGTATTTAGTACCCAGCACCAAGTACCCATTTCCATAAATTACTTATTCCCTTTAGTTAAAACGTTTGCTATAATAATGCTTGTCGCTATTTTTCGCTTTCAATTTTATTTAAAAAAGTTTTTTTACATTTAAAATTTTTTCTTTGCAAACCCATTAGGGTTATGCTATAATGGGAAAGCGTTTCTTATTTTCTGGAAAATCCAAAGATAAAAGTTAGAAAGGGGATACAAATGGAAAAATTAATTAGTTTTTTAGGTGTTTTCGTAATGATTTTTATTGCTTACTTATTATCTGAAAATAAGAAAAAGATCAATTGGAGACTTGTATTAATAGGTACATCTCTTCAACTTATCTTTGCTCTTTTAGTTCTAAAGTGGACGCCTGGTCAAGTTGCTTTTACATTCTTAAGCGATTTAGTAACAAAATTACTTGATTTCACAAAAGAAGGAACAGCTTTCCTATTCGGCAATTTACTAAATATAGAAAGTTTTGGTTTTATATTTGCTCTACAAATATTACCTACAATAATTTTCTTCTCATCACTTATGACTATTTTATATCACTTAGGCGTAATGCAAGTTGTAGTATCATTATTAGCTAAAGTAATGCTTAAATTAATGGGTACAAGTGGTGCTGAATCTTTATCAGCAGCAGCAAATATATTTGTTGGACAAACAGAAGCTCCTCTTGTAATCAAGCCATACATTAAATCAATGACTAAATCAGAGTTATTAACAGTTATGACAGGTGGTATGGCTACTGTTGCAGGTGGAGTTATGGCAGGATACGTTTCAATGGGTGTTGATGCAGGTCACTTAATAGCTGCTAGTATAATGTCTGCACCTGCCAGCCTTGTTATCGCTAAAATAATGATTCCAGAAACAGAAACGCCGGTAACTAAAGGACAAGTTGATGTTAAATTAGAAGAATTAGATGCAAATGTTATAGACGCTGCTGCAAGAGGTGCTAGTGAAGGTTTATCATTAGCTTTAAACGTTGGAGCTATGTTACTTGCTTTTATAGCTATGGTTGCTTTACTAAACTCATTATTAAGCTGGTTTGGTGGCATAATAGGACTTGATTTCTTAAGCTTAGAATGGATACTAGGTAGATTATTTGCTCCATTAGCATTTATCATGGGTGTACCTATGAGCGATGTAATTCAAGCAGGTAATCTATTAGGTCAAAAAATCGTTATAAACGAGTTCTTTGCTTACGCAAATCTATCAAATTTAATCAAAGATGGTGTATTAAGTCAAAGAACTATTATCATATTAACATATGCTCTTTGTGGTTTTGCTAACTTCAGTTCAATCGGAATTCAAATCGGTGGTATCGGTGGATTAGCACCTGAAAGACGTTCTGATATAGCTAAGTTAGGTATTAAAGCTTTAATAGGCGGTTCACTTGCTGCATTTATGACAGCTACAATTGCAGGTATATTAATCTAATATAGTATACAAAGCCCTGGTTATCCAGGGCTTTAGTTTTTTATATTAATTAATGAATTGAAAAAATAACGCTCATACATATTACCCAGTACCAAGTACCCAATTTCTAATTTTGCATTTTACATTTTCAATTTTATATTTTTCCCCTGTCCACTGTCCCCTGTTCTCTGTTCCCTATAAAATATGTTAAAATATGAAAGGTAATCTTATTTTAAGGAGGAACTTCTGTTGCAAAATAGATTTTTTCAGCTTCTTGATAAAAAATTTGGAATATGCCTTACTAAGCAACAAAAGGAAGCTGTTTTACATAAAGAAGGACCAGCAATCGTTCTAGCTGTTCCCGGTGCAGGTAAAACCACAGTCCTTATATGCCGAACTATGAACTTAATATTAAATCATAAAGTTAATCCAAATAATATTCTAACTATTACATTCAGTAAAGCCTCTGCTTTAGATATGAAAAATAGATTTGTATCAACTTTCGGCAATGTCTCAAATGTAAAGCCTAATTTTTCTACAATACACAGTTTCTCCTATTCAGTCATAAGATACTTTTCTAAAATAAAAGGAATAAAATATGAACTTTTAGAAGGTAATAATTCTAAAATAAATAAAAGTTTATTACTTAAAGAAATTTACTATAAAATTAATAAAATACAAATTAATGAAGAAAAACTAGAAGATTTGATAAATACTATAAGTTATATAAAAAACATGATGATTAAACCAGAAGACATTAACAGTTTCAATAATTCTGGTATAAAAAATCTATACAATATATTTATAGAATATGAAAACTATAAAAAAAGGACAGGGTTTATAGATTTTGACGATATGCTTACCCTTTCTCTAAATATATTAGAAAATAATCCAGTTATTTTAGCTCAATGCAGAAAAAGATATCCTTATATACAAGTAGATGAGGGGCAAGATACATCAAAAATTCAAAACAGATTAATCAAACTACTTGCACATCCTAAAAATAATTTATTTGTAGTGGCTGATGATGACCAGTCTATTTATGGATTTAGAGGAGCTACACCTCATGAACTATTAAATTTTAAAAATATAGATTATCCTGATGCTAAAATGTTCTTTATGGAAGAAAACTTTCGTTCAACTAAAACTATAGTAGACATCAGTAACAAGTTTATACAATTAAATAAAATTAGATTTAAGAAAAACTTATATACCAGAAATGAAGAAAATGAACCGATAAAAATTATTAAATTAAATGATGAATTTGATCAAATAGAATACATTATCAGACAATTAAAAAAAATTGAGGATTTATCTACTACTGCTATACTTTTTAGGAATAATATATCTTCGGTAGGCTTAATAGACAAGCTAGAAAGAAATAATATTTCATTCTATATAAAGGATACAAAGAAATTACATGTATTTAAACATTGGGTTTGTCAGGACATAATTTCTTTCTTGAAGCTTTCTTTAGACAATACTGATATAAATTCTTTTCAAAAAATCTACTATAAAATGAATGGTTATATTACTAAGAAAAGTGTTGAATATATAAAATCAGCAAAGCCAAATGAAAATATTTTTGAAAGTCTGATAAATCTACCAGAATTAAAAAACTTTCAAAAAAGAAATTACATCAGATTGAAATCTAACTTCAAATACTTATCCAAACTAAAGGCTTATGATGCAATATGTTTTATAGAAAACGAACTACAATACAGAGAATTTCTTATAAATAATTCAAGAAAATATGGTAATTCATTCGAATATTCAAACACTATAATATCAATACTAAAAATAATTGCTAAAGAAACTAATTCTATTAATGAATTTTTAGCAAGATTAAATAGCTTAGCTGAAATGTTACAACATACGAAATTTAATAAAAATAATGCAGTAACCCTTTCAACTATACATTCAGCAAAAGGATTAGAGTTTGAAAATGTATATATTATAGATCTAATAGATGGTGAATTCCCTTCGTCTAGCAGTATTGAAGCATTAGAATTAAATGTTATTGAGCCTTTCGAAGAAGAACGCAGACTATTTTATGTAGGAATTACTAGAGCTAAAAGAAATCTTAATTTGATAACTATTAACTTTAAAAATGGAGAAAGAGTACTTCCTTCAAGGTTTGTTCAAGAAATAGAAGCTATAGGTAAACCATTAAGGCATGATTATAAAGTTGGTGCTACTGTAGTGCATAAAAAATTTGGTATAGGAATTATAAAATTTATAGATGATGAGAATATTATAATAGACTTTGAAAAAGCGGGTATAAAACAGTTATCTACAAGAATTTGTATGGAAAAAAACTTACTAAAAACATAAAGCGGCAAATGCCGCTTTATGTTTTTAAATATTATTTATCTCTTTTACATAATGACATGCAACAAAATGTTCATTGCCTATATCTACTAATTTAGGCTCTTCATTGAAACACTTGTCCTTAGCATAAGGACATCTCTTTGCAAATCTACATCCTGGTGGCGGATTAATTGGTGAAGATACCTCTCCTTTAAGAATGATTCTTTCTCTTTTCTTCTTAATGCTTGGTACTGGTATAGCAGATAATAAAGCTTTAGTATATGGGTGATATGGTCTATCAAATAATTCCTTACATTCTGCTTTTTCAACTAGCTTACCTAAATACATAACTGCAATATCATCAGAGAAATGTTTAACTACTGATAAGTCATGAGTTATGAACATATAAGTAAGCCCAAGTTCATCTTGTAAATCTTGCATTAGATTTAAAACCTGTGCTTGTATTGAAACGTCTAATGCTGAAACTGGCTCGTCACAAACTATGAATTTAGGATTTAACGCTAACGCTCTTGCTATACCGATTCTTTGTCTTCTACCACCATCTAATTCGTGTGGGTATGCATTAACTAGTCTTTCTGCAAGACCAACTGTTTCCATTAGCTTTGAAACTTTCTTATCTAATTCAGCTCTGTTTTTAGTAATTTTGTGTATAATAAGTGGTTCTGCTATTATTTCACTTACTGTCATCCTTGGGTTAAGTGACGCAAACGGGTCTTGGAAGATAATTTGCATTTCTTCTCTTAGTTTTCTAAGCTGCTTTTTATTGAAGTTTCTTATATTTTGACCTTCAAATAATATTTCTCCGTCTGTAGCTTCTAATAGTCTTAAAACTAATCTACCTGTTGTAGACTTACCACAACCAGACTCTCCAACTACTCCAAGAGTCTTTCCTCTTTCTATATAGAAATTAACGCCATCAACAGCGTGCAATAATCCTTTAGGAGTCTTGAAATGTTTCTTAAGATTCTTAACCTCTAAAATTCTATCTGCCATTATTTCACCTCCTCAGCATCTACTAATCCCTCGTATATCAAACACTTAACCTTATGTCCATTTTCAATTTCTGTAATCTTTGGTTCTTGCTTTGCACAAACATCTTTTGCATAAGGACATCTTGGATGGAATTTACATCCTGATGGAAGATTTGTTGGGTCTGGCATTAATCCTTTTATCGGTTTTAATCTATCTACTTCTTCATCTAATTTTGGAATTGAACCAAATAATCCAAGTGTATAAGGATGTTTTGGATTTTCAAATAATTGTTCTAATGAAGCTGTTTCAACTATTTCGCCTGCATACATAATAGCTACTTTATCACAAACCTCTGCAACAACTCCAAGGTCATGTGTTATCAATATCATTGCTGTATTGAATTCATTTTTTAAATTGTTCATTAAATCTAATACTTGAGCTTGAATAGTAACGTCAAGTGCTGTTGTAGGCTCATCTGCTATTAGTAATTGTGGATTACAAGCTAATGCTATAGCTATGATAACCCTTTGTTTCATACCACCTGAGAATTGATGTGGATAATCATTAAGTCTAGCTTTTGGTATTCCAACTAG
The DNA here is from genome assembly GCF_001316435.1 of Caloranaerobacter sp. TR13. Lineage (NCBI taxonomy): Bacteria > Bacillati > Bacillota > Tissierellia > Tissierellales > Thermohalobacteraceae > Caloranaerobacter > Caloranaerobacter sp. TR13. Next base: position 9,719 of record NZ_JXLL01000002.1, on the reverse strand, counting down.
CTCAAGCATTTCTCCAGCTTTTTCCATAGCTTCTTGTTTTGAAACATTCTGATGTATTTCAATAACCTCAGCTATCTGCTCTCCAACTGTCATTACTGGATTTAAAGATGTCATTGGGTCTTGAAATATCATTGATATTTTGTTACCTCTGATATTTCTCATCTCTTCTTCTGAAATTTTTAATAAATCACGGCCCTCAAACTCTATTACACCTTCTAGTATTTTTCCAGGAGGATTTGGAACTAATCTCATTATACCTAAAGCAGTAGTAGTTTTACCTGCTCCTGTTTCACCAACTAATCCCAATGTTTCACCTTTATTAAGCTTTATATCTATACCATTAACAGCTCTAACTGTTCCATCATCAGTTATATAATGTATAACTAAATTCTTTATATTTAATAGTTCTCTATTTTCCTTCATCCATAACACTCCCTTCTTACTACTGTTTTAGCCTTGGGTCTAAAGCATCTCTTAATCCGTCACCTAAGAAGTTTAATGCTAATATTATAATCATTATAGCTAAACCTGGGAAAGTAGTTACGTGCCAAGCGTATCTTAAATAAGCTCTACCACCTGCTAACATAGCTCCCCATTCTGGTGCTGGCGGCTGTATACCTAAACCGATAAAGCTTAGACCTGCAGTTGAAAGAATAGCACCTGCAACCCCTAATGTACCTTGTACTATAACTGGCGCTAATGCGTTAGGAATAATGTGCTTTAATATTATTCTTAAGTCATTCGCACCTATAGCCTTTGCAGCTTCTATAAACTCTTGGTCACGAATTGATAATACTGAAGCTCTAACTATTCTTGCGTAAGAAGGAACAGATGAAATACCAACAGCAATCATTAAGTTCATTAAGCTTGGACCAAGAGCTGATACTATAGCAATTGCTAATAATATACTTGGTATAGCTAAAAATATATCCATTGCTCTCATTATGATATTATCAACTAATCCACCGTAATAACCTGCTATTGAACCTAATATACCTCCGATAATTATAGATATGCCTACCGCTATAATACCTACTTTTAAAGAAACTCTAGCACCATGTATTAATCTTGCAAAAATATCTCTGCCAAATTCATCAGTTCCTAACCAGTGTTTTGCACTAGGTCCTTGTAATCTTTCTTTTAAGTTTTGTTTTATAACAACATTATCATAATCAGCTATAACATCAGCAAACACAGCCATTAAAACTATTATTGTTAAAATAGCAAGTCCTACCATTGCCATTTTATTTTTCTTAAGCCTTCTCCAAACTTCTGCCCATTGGCTTCTTTTCTTATTTTTCTTAGCCGCTGCCATCCTTTAACCTCCTTCACATTGTGAATTGAAAATTATTTATACTGTGACTTTATTCTTGGATCTACGTATGCATATAGGATATCAACCATCAAGTTTACAAAACTGAATGTTACTGATACGAAAACAACTGAAGCCAATACCATTGGAGTATCTTTTTGTCTTATTGCATCAACTAATAATCTACCTACTCCAGGCCATGAAAATACTGTCTCTGTTAAAACAGCACCACCTAGTAAATAACCAAACTGTAAACCTACAACTGTTATAATTGGAATTAATGCGTTTTTCAAAGCGTGTTTGTTAATTACTTTTTTCTCTAAAACACCTTTAGCTCTTGCTGTTCTTATATAATCTTGTCTTATAACTTCAAGCATTGAAGAACGTGTCATACGAGTAATTAATGCCGCTGCACTTGTACCTAATGTTATTGCTGGAAGTACTAAACTTGCCAAACCATTGTCTCCTCCTGAAGGGAACCATCCTAACATAACTGAGAATACAAGAACTAACATTAATCCAAACCAAAAGTTAGGCATTGAAACTCCAAGTAATGCACCAATCATACTAACATTATCAAATAGCGAGTATTGTTTGGTTGCTGAAATAATACCTACAGGAATACCTATTATTATTGCAACCAATACTCCTGCTATAGTAAGTTTTAAAGTCGCTGGGAATCTTGCAAATATCTCTGAAAAAACAGGTCTTCTAGTAGAATATGACCTACCGAAATCACCTTTTAAACCATTTTTTACAAATCTGAAATATTGTATAATAAATGGATCATTAAGTCCCATTTCTTCTCTTAATTGTGCAACCTTTTCAGGTGGCGCACTTTCTCCAAGGATAATTTGAGCTGGATCTCCAGGTGTTAAATACATTATTGAGAATACTATAAAAGTTACACCTAAAATAACAGGTATAAGCAAAAGTAATCTACGAAGTATATACTTATGCATTGTATTCCTCCTTCCGAAATATCATTGCAATTGTCGTTATTATTTGATTTGTCACAAAATTTTGTATTATTCCTCTTGAAAGTAAAAGCAGGACCGAAGTTTGGTCCTACTTTTTACTTTTCATTGTGAATTTTTATTTAAATTAATTTTTATTCAAAGTATACATTATATAGTTTGTGGTGTCCTGCTGGATGAAGTTTAAATCCTTTTATGAATTTTTGTGTTCCAGCATTTTGAACTTTGTAGAATAATGGGAATATTGGTGCATCATCCATAATTAACTCTTGAGCTTTTTTGTATATTTCTGCTCTCTTTTCAACATCTGTTGTAACTTTACCTTGTTCTAATAACTTATCAACTTCTGGATTTGAATAGAATGATCTGTTACCTGCTGAACCTTTTGCTGAGCTGTGGAATAATGGATATAAACCGTAGTCAGCATCTGCAGTAACTGTTCCCCATCCTAAGAAGAACATTTCTTGTTCTCCTTTTGCAGTTTTATCTATATAAGTTCCCCACTCTAAAGATTCAATACTTACATCTATACCTACTTCTTTTAATTGAGCTTGTACAATTTGTGCTATCTGGTTAGCTAATGAACCACTTATCCAAAGTTTAGTTTTAAATCCGTTTTCATACCCTGCTTCTTTAAGTAATTCTTTTGCTTTTTCTGGATTGTATTGATATCTGTTTAATTTATCGTTATATCCAAATACTCCTGGAGCAATTGGTGAATTAGCTTTAAATCCTGAACCACTTAAAACGGCTTCAATTATATCATCTGGATTTATAGCGTAACTTATAGCTTGTCTTACAAGTTTGTTATCAAATGGAGCTTTTTCAACGTTAAATCCGATATAGTACATAGCTAATGATGGTGCTTCAATTAATTGTAATTTTTCGTGATTTGCTACTCTATCCTTATCGATTGGCTCTATACCATATGCAATATCAATTTCTCCTGTTTCTAATCCTATTGTTCTGTTTGTTCCTTCTGGAACTACTCTAAATACTATGTTTTTAATCTTAGCAGGTCCTCTGAAGTAATCATCAAATCTTTCTAAAGTTATTTTATCTCCTGCTTCCCAGCTTACGAATTTAAATGGACCAGTACCAACTGGATTTTGTCCGTAATTTTCACCTGCTTCTTTTACAGCTTTCTCATTTAATATTGATGCTGCACTGTGAGCTAAGTGTGCTAACAATGGACTGAATGGTTCTTTAGTTTTTATAACAACTTTATAATCGTCAACTACCTCTACTGAATCAATCGCTTCTATTATATGGCTTACTTTGCTTGATTGCATCATTCTATCTAATGTAAACTTAACATCGCTTGCCTTTAATTCCTCACCATTGTGGAATTTAACACCTTTTCTAATGTTGAATTCCCATGTTGTCTCATCTACTTGGTTCCAACTTTCAGCTAATCCTGGTTGTAATTCCATGTCTTCTGTAGCATAAACTAATGTGTCATAAATTTGAGTCATTACATTTGCTGATGTTGAATCGTTTGTTGCATGTGGATCTAATGATTTTGCATCTGCACTTTGTGCAACTACTATCGTATCTTTTTGTACCTTAGCATCTTCAGCTGGTTTTTGTCCGCATCCAGCTAAAGCAAGGGCTAATACTAAAATTGAAGTTACTACTAAAATCAGTTTTTTGTTTCTTAGCATAACGTTTTCCTCCTTTATTTTTTATAGATTTTTCATCGAGGGCTCCCTCGCTTTAGAGACAAAACTTATAACACATTCTGTTATGACACAATGAAAATTGGAACCTTTAATTTTTTTAAGAAGCTAAATTTTCAAACAATTAAAATGATAGAGGAGTTAACAAATTCGGCAAGGTTGGTATTAAATCGACAATTAACATAGTACAATATGCTTATTGGATTTTCAATGGTTTTCTTTACCAGTATTTTAGCGCACTTCGCAAGAATGTGTATTTTTACTGCTTTGTAAGCTGTTTTTAAAAAAATTTAACATTTAATTTGTTAACTTTATTTAATTTTTCACAAAATTTCAATAATATTGAATTAACAATAAAAAGCGACCAACGGTCGCTAAAATATAGAGCCAACGAACTAAATTCGTTGGCTCTATATAACCTGCACAATTACACATTTTAAATATAATGACTCATCTGAACCTAATAGTATTGGATGGTCTTTTGCCTGAGTACGCACTTCTATCTGTCTTAATGTCTTTTTAGCATCTTTTGCTGCATCTTGAATCATCTCCATAAATAATTCTGGTGTCATGTAGTGAGAACATGAACAAGTAACTAAAAATCCGCCTGGTTTAATTATCTTCATTGCTCTTAAATTAATTTCTTTGTATCCTCGATATGCTCCTTTTAAAGCAGAACGTGACTTGCAAAATGCTGGTGGATCTAATATTACTACATCAAATTTTTCTTTATTTTTATGATAATCTCTTAGTACATCAAAAACATTACCTACAACACCTTGAATTTTATTTTCAAATCCATTTAATTTTGCGTTTTGTTGTACATAGTCTATTGCATGTTCTGAAATATCAACAGCTATTACCTCTTTAGCACCATAGTGTGCTGCATGTAATGCAAATCCTCCTGTATGTGTAAATGTATCTAATACTCTAGCATTCTTAACTAGTAGCTTAATAGCAGCTCTATTTTCTCTTTGATCTAAGAAATATCCAGTTTTTTGTCCATTTTCTATATCAACAATCATTTTTATTCCATTTTCAACGATTTCAACTTTAGTATCAAATGGTCCCTTTAAAAATCCCTTTTTCTGATCTAATCCTTCTAGTTCCCTTACTGGAACATCATTTCTTTCAAATATCCCTTTTGGTTTGATAATTTCATCAAGAAGTTCAACAATCATATCTTTATATTTATCTATACCTAATGCAAGGGTTTGAATTACTAAGTAATCACTAAACTTATCAACTATAAGAGCTGGAATAAAATCAGCTTCTCCAAATATGACACGACAGCTAGATGTATCAACCAATCTTTTTCTATACTCCCAAGCGTTTTCAATTCTCTTTTTGAAAAATTCTCTATTTATTTCTTCTTGTTTGCGTGTCATAATACGCACTCGTATTTTAGACTTTGGATTAATGTAACCTCTTCCTAAAAATTTATCTATGCTATTGTATACATCTACAATATCACCGGGTTCGTAATCTCCTTCAATTCGTTCAATTTCATTATCAAAAACCCATAAATGACCATTTAATATTCTCTTATCTCTATGTTTTTTCAAAATTACTTTTGCCATTTTCAGTCCTCCATTAACTTTAATTTAGAACATTTCTATCATATATTATTTAACGATAGTTGTAAATATATTTGAAAATGGCCAAACGCCATTTTGGTCATTCGACTTTCGCTATTCGTCATTTGCCTTCCATTTTTAATTTTATTTAACAAAGAACTGAAACAACGAACCTGGTTCATTGTCTCAAAATTGCATTTTCATTAAAATAATTCTAAATTAATGTTTAAGATATGTTTTTATTGGTATATATAGAATAAGAAGAATATAATTAAATATTCTTCTTTAAAGAATAGAATCTAGTAGCTTATAGCAACTTATAACTTATACAAAAGTTTAAGTTTTATCTAATTTAAGTAAGATTCTATTTTAACTTCAAGAAAAAATTTTTTAAATAAAGTTTTAAGAAGTTTTAAACTCTAGAAGTTATATAGAAGGGTAGGTTGAAAGTTTGGCTGAAAAAACTCCACCAAAGTCGTTACAAAGTTGTTATAGCTACTTCAGATTCTATTCATAAAAAGCCAGGTTATCAATTAAAAGATTGATTACCTGGCTTTATTAACTCTAACGCTATATCTCCCCTTTTAAATATTTAGTTCTTTCCTCTTTATCAAATTTTTCTATTGCATATCTCAACATAGTTCTTGGCATTTTTTTATAATATTTTTTTAAAAATTCTACTTCTACTTCTTTATCTCTATTACCTATCTCTCTTAACATCCAACCTACAGCCTTATGAATTAAATCATGCTTATGGTCTAATAGTAGTTTTGAAATTTTTAATGTGTCTTCATATTTCCCATTCTTAATGAAATAGTAAGTAGTAACAATCGAAATCCTCTGTTTCCAGAGATGATCTGTTTTTGCAAAATCATATAGTAAAGACTTATCTTTATCTATTAAATATGGACCTAAAATTTTATAAGCTGTTGAATCAACTAAATCCCAATTGTTTACTCTATTAATATTTTTTATATAAAAATCCACTATTTCTTTTTTCCCTATGTTATCACTTTTCTGAAATTTATGAACTAATATAAATAATGCTGTTAATCTATATTCATGTATATCTTCATTTAATAGCTTCTGTATCTCATTTAAAGATAAATCTTTGAACTTTTTCGCCACCTTTCTTTGATTTGGCACAGCTACTCCTATAAATTTATCCCCTTCGCCATACCCCCCAGGGAAAGCTTTAAAAAAATTGGGTAGATACTTTGCTTTTTCTTCATCAATATATTTTGATAACTCATTTTTAATAGCTTTAACCTTATCCATATAACCCTCCTATTTATAACATATAAATTTGTCTATCTACACGAAATACAAATTTTCAATATTATCTATATTCTAGATTTAATATCTAATGCCTTCAAGAATTTATGATAACTCTGTATATCTTATCAACAAAATCTTACATATTATAGTTACTAGCAAAGTATAGCTATAAGGAGATTTTTATTTTCTAGTGAACTATACTGTATGAAGTTTATATATATATATCAACTTTCAAAATAACATACAAAACTAAGATAACTTCTACAATAATCCCCGGTACAATTGGGATAAAGTTGTAGATGTAACTATTATAGCTAAATGAAATTAAAATAGAGATGAATGCTTCATCTCTATTTTAATTTAAACTTAAGCAATAGCTGTAACTTCACTTGTTTCATCATATTTCCCAATGTAATTTTTTCTGATTTTATATAGTATAATTAAAATAAATGCAAAACTGATTATCGAGGTAATAATAATACCTACTGTACTATTCTCCACTAATGATAGTATAAATTTCACAACATAATTAGCAGAGTTAAAAGTTATGTGTATAATAATCGGTGCCCATATTGACTTTACCCAATGATAAGTTAACGCCAATATAATACCTAATACAAACGTATATAATCCTTGTATTAAATTAAAATGAGTTAATCCAAACAAAATAGCTTGTATAATTATAGCTGCCCATATATTAATATCTTCAGCCAATCTTTTATATATTAATCCTCTATATAGAATTTCTTCAAAAATAGGTACCAAAATCCCAATTATTAAAAGAACAGTTACAATATTGCCATCCATCAAAAAGCCTACATTTTCAGCATAATTCGAAAAAACTTCCTGAATATCTGATGAATTCATAAATGTTTTACTTGTTTGAATTAACATAAGTATTAAACTGATAAAAATATTAAACAAAAATCCAATAAGCACAGCAAAACTAATATTTTTAAAGCTAATTGATGTAAAATTACAGTTTCTAATTTTATCTTTCATCTTATTATATCCAATAAAGAATATTAGTGTAGAAATCACTATTCCTAAAAGCATTGCATATTGAATATTTGTATTAATCATCTGTTGTAAAAAAGCTGGATCTTGAGCTTTTTCAATATTATTAAGCGCAATAACTACCCCTAGTACAGCTCCTGCAATAAATTGAGGTATAACATATAAACTTATTAATAATAAAACACTACCAAACATTTTTAAATATTTTTTCATTTAATTGCCCCCCAAACACAATAATAAATGGTAAAATCTTAAACTTAATCTATATTTTATTAAAATCGTATACTGAATGTCAATCTTTTTTTAAAACAAAATCTTCGATTTAAAATCAACTATAATGTAGATTTTGTTGAAAATTATAACGGAAATTATATTTAAATTATCCACAATTTAATAAAGTTTATAACAGCTCTGGCATGTGTAAACATGTCAGACAAAGTTTCAATAAAATCAACCTTGATTTTAATATTGAAAGATTTGATTATAATTTCCTATAAATTATAAAATAATATGATACAATTAAAGTATATTTGATTATAAGGGGGTCTATAAATGTCGATAATAGCAAAAACTTATAGGGGGAATATAATAGACCTTACTCATATAGGCCATATTGCAGTAGTTGACTATACAGGAAAAATACTTTACTATTACGGTGATCCTAAAAGAGTAACATTTGCTCGCTCGTCTGCTAAACCCATACAAGCTATACCCGTTTTAGAAAGTGGTGCAATCAAAGAATATGGAATAACAGATAAAGAAATAGCTATATTTTGTGCATCTCATAGTGGTGAAAGCTTTCATGTCAATGCAGTAAGAAGTATTTTAAAAAAAGCAGGTTTAAATGAAGAATATCTTCAATGCGGTTCACACTATCCTATAGCTGATTATGCTGCAGAGGAATTGAAAAGCAATAGATTAAAACCTGAAAATATACATTGCAATTGTTCAGGCAAACATGCTGGTATGCTTATCACAGCTAAATACTATGGTGAAGATTTAGGTTCATATTACAAGTCAGAACATCCTGTACAAAAAAGAATAATGAAAACTATATCTGAAATATGTGAATACGATGAAGATGAAATAGTAACAGCTGTGGATGGATGTGGTGCTGTCGTTCATGCTATGCCATTATATAAATTTGCTCATGGCTTTGCCAAGTTATCTAAACCTGAAGTTTTTAATTCTGATAGAGAAAATGTTGTTAGAAAAATTATAAATGCAATGACTCAGTATCCTGAAATGGTTGGAGGAACAAATAGAATTTGTACTGATTTAATGAAAGTTTGTGGAGACAGGTTATTTGCTAAATCAGGAGCTTCTGCTTACTATGCAATTGGATTAAAAAATAAAGGAATAGGAATAGCTTTTAAAATTGAAGACGGGAACTCAAAAATCCTATCAGCAGTAGTATTAGAAACATTAAGGCAATTAAGAATTATAACAAACGAAGAATTAAAGAAACTCGAAAAATATTATGTCTTAAAAATCAAAAATCATAAACAAGAAATAGTCGGTGAAACAAGGATAGAATTTAAGTTGAAAAAATACACTAATATAAACTAATTAAAATACTAAAAGCCTGATAAAACCAGGCTTTTAGTATTTTTGGTGCGCCCTGAGGGACTCGAACCCCCAACCAATTGGTTCGAAGCCAACTACTCTATCCAATTGAGCTAAGGGCGCAGGAAGCCAATTTTAAATTTTAAATGGTAAATGTTAAATATTTAAATCTATTAACAAATATTATTTTACAAAAAACTAAACAGCATTACAATAATATATTAACCATATTTGTACAATTATATGAACAAAATCTTGGATTTGAATAGATTATGGATTATAAAAAAAAGTTGGCTAAAAAGCCAACTTTCAT